>JANQKX010000360.1 GCA_028280915.1 Kiloniellaceae bacterium | reverse complement strand
GCGGTTTTGGAAGTGGGCCAGGAAATCACCGCCGGTCATTTTGTCGCCGGTCAAATGGTGGATGTGGTCGGCACCTCCATCGGTAAGGGTTTCGCCGGTGCCATGAAGCGGCACAACTTCGGCGGCCTGCGTGCCAGTCACGGCGTGTCCATCTCGCACCGCTCCCACGGTTCCACCGGTAACAGCCAGGACCCGGGCAAGGTGTTCAAGGGCAAGAAGATGGCCGGTCACATGGGCGATCGCCGGGTGACCACGCAGAATTTGGAAGTGGTGTCCACCGACGAAGAAAACGGCCTGATCATGATCAAGGGGGCGGTCCCCGGCGCCAAGGGCGGCTGGGTGATGGTGAGCGACGCGGTCAAGCGCGCGCGTCCCGACGCGGCGCCTTATCCGGCGGCCGTGCGGGCCGCGGCGGAAAGCGCCCCGGCCGAGGATCAGGCATCGGCGGACAGCGGAGGCCAGGTTGCCGAGGGTGGCGAGAGCCCCGAGGCGCCGGCTGAAGACAACAAGGATCAATGACCATGAAAGTATCGGTCACGACCCTCGAGAACGGCACCGCCGGCGAGATCGACCTGGACGACGCCGTGTTCGGTGCGCCCCTGCGCAAGGATATCCTGGCACGGGTGGTAAACTGGCAGCTGGCCAAGCGCCGCGCGGGCACTCACAAGGTGAAAACCCGGGGCGAGATTTCCGGCTCCACCCGCAAGCTCTATCGGCAAAAGGGTACCGGCAACGCCCGCGTGGGGTCGGCGCGGACCACCCAGCGGCGCGGCGGCGCGACCGTGTTCGGTCCGGTGGTGCGGGATCACGGCCATGCCTTGAATAAGAAGGTGCGGGTCCTGGGCCTGCGCACGGCGCTCTCCGCCAAGTTGGCCGAAGGCAAGTTCCATGTCTTGGACAATGCCCAGGTCGAGGGCGGCAAGAGCGGTGCCCTGGCCAAGTCCTTGAAGGAGCTGGGCTGGTCCTCGGTCTTGGTGATTGACGGTAACACGGTGAACGAAGGCTTCGCCCGGGCGGCGCGCAATCTGCCCATGGTGGATGTGCTGCCGGAGCAAGGGGCCAACGTTTACGACATCTTGCGGCGCGATACCTTGGTGTTGACGCGTGACGCGGTGACGGCGCTGGAGGCGCGTTTGAAATGAGTAATGGACGCCCCCGCGTAAAAGGGGATTACAAAATCTCCAAGGAGCGCATGTACGAAGTGGTGCGCCGCCCCTTGGTGACGGAAAAATCCACCATGGCTTCGGAGCACAATCAAGTGGCCTTCGTGGTGCCTTTGGACGCCACCAAGCCGGAGATCCGCGCCGCTGTGGAGGGCCTGTTTTCCGTCAAGGTCAAGGCGGTGAACACCCTGCGCCAGGACGGCAAGCTGAAGCGCTTCCGTGGCCGCTTGGGGCGCCGCTCCGACACCAAAAAGGCATATGTGACTTTGGAAGAAGGTCACTCCATTGACGTGACCACGGGGATCTAATCCATGGCGTTGAAAAGCTACAATCCCACGACGCCCGGCCGGCGCACCTTGGTGCTGGTGGATCGGGGCGATCTGTGGAAGGGCAAGCCGGTCAAGAAGCTGACCGAAGGCTTGACCAAATCCGGCGGGCGCAACAACCACGGCCGCACCACCGCGCGCCGGCGGGGCGGCGGCCACAAGCGGCGCTATCGCCTGGTGGATTTCAAGCGGCGCAATTTCGACGTGCCGGCCATGGTGGTTCGCTTGGAATACGACCCCAACCGCACGGCGTTCATCGCCTTGATCGAATATGAGGGCGGCGAACAGAGCTACATCCTGGCACCCCAGCGCCTGTCGGTGGGGGACACGGTGATCTCCGGCGAAAAGGCCGACATCAAACCGGGCAACGCCATGCCCTTGGCGTCGATCCCCGTGGGCACCATCGTGCACAACGTGGAACTCAAGCCGGGCAAGGGCGGCCAGATCGCCCGGGCGGCCGGCACCTATGTCCAGTTGGTGGGACGGGACGCGGGCTATGCCCTGCTGCGTTTGGGCTCCGGCGAAGTGCGCATGGTACGGGCCGAATGCATGGCCTCCATCGGCGCGGTGTCCAACGCGGATCAGTCCAACACCTCCCTGGGCAAGGCGGGCCGTAACCGCTGGCTGGGCAAGCGCCCCTCGGTGCGCGGCGTGGCCATGAACCCCATCGATCACCCCCATGGCGGCGGTGAGGGTCGTACCTCGGGCGGGCGCCATCCGGTGACCCCGTGGGGCCGGCCCACCAAGGGGGCGAAGACCCGGCAGAACAAAAAGACGGACGGGCTCATCGTCCGCCGTCGTCACAAGAAACGTTAAGGAGCTGAATTTCCATGTCTCGTTCCGTATGGAAAGGCCCTTTTGTCGATGGCTACCTGCTGCACAAGGCGGAAAAGGCCCGTGGGTCCGGTCGCAACGACATCATCAAGACCTGGTCGCGTCGCTCGACCATCATGCCCCAGTTCGTCGGCCTGACCTTTGGGGTTCATAACGGCAAGAAATTCCTGCCGGTGCTGGTGACCGAAAACATGGTTGGCCACAAGTTCGGTGAGTTTGCGCCGACCCGGACCTTCTATGGTCACGCGGCGGACAAAAAGGCGAAAAGAGGGTAAGGCGATGGGCAAACCAAGTCATCCGGGCCGCTTGTCGGAAACCGAAGCCAAGGCCGTGGTGCGCAACCTGCGCACCTCGCCGCGCAAACTGGATTTGGTGGCGCAGAGCATTCGCGGCCTGTCGGCGGAAAAGGCCTTGGCCGAGCTCACGTTTTCCAAGCGCCGCATCGCGGTGGACGTGAAAAAGGCGCTGCAGTCGGCGATCGCCAACGCGGAGAACAATCATCAGCTGGACGTGGACCGCCTGTTTGTGTCGGAGGCCTCGGTGGGCCGGTCTTTTGTCATGAAACGATTTCGGGCCCGCGCGCGCGGTCGCGCGGCCAAAGTACTGAAGCCTTGGAGCCACTTGACCGTGGTGGTTCGCGAGCGCGAGGAGACGGCATAATGGGTCAAAAGGTCAATCCAATCGGGCTGCGCCTGGGCATCAACCGCAC
>JANQKX010000345.1 GCA_028280915.1 Kiloniellaceae bacterium | reverse complement strand
CCTCGTTGGAGATCGACGAGATCCACGCCGACTGCCGGCCGGAGGACAAAGCGGCGCTGGTGGCGGAACTGCAAGACCGGGGCGCCAAGGTGGCCATGGCCGGCGACGGCATCAACGATGCCCCCGCCTTGGCCCGGGCCACCGTGGGCATTGCCATGGGTGCCGGGGCTGACGTGGCGGTGGAATCCGCCGGCCTGACCTTGATGAAGGGGGACTTGGGCGCTTTGTTGCGGGCGCGCCGCCTGAGCCAGGCCACCATGCAGAACATCCGCCAGAACCTCTTCCTGGCCTTTGTCTACAATTCCCTGGGCGTGCCCATCGCGGCGGGAATCCTGTTTCCCTTTTTCGGCATCTTGCTGAACCCCATGATCGCCGCGGCCGCCATGAGTCTCTCCTCGGTCTCGGTGATCACCAACGCCCTGCGCCTGCAGCGGGCGCGGCTTGAATGAGGTTTCCTCGCCTCAGTGCGTTCGCGGCAGCACCGGACTTTGCAAAATACGGCAGATGGCCGTGCTGAGGTCGGCCCGGTTCAGGGTGTAGAAGTGAAACTCCCCAATGCCGTGGGCCTGGAGCTGGCGGCAGTGCTCGGCGGCGGCGACGGCGGCCACCAGGTTGCGGGTGGCCGGGGCGCCGTCCAGCCCGCCGAAGAGTGAGTGCATCCAGTCGGGCACGCTGGCACCGCAACGCCTGGCAAAGGAAACGGCCTTGTCGAAATCCAGGATGGGCAGAATACCCGGCACGATGGGCGCGGTGATGCCCCGGGCCCGCGCCCGGTCCAGGAAGCGCAGGAAGACCTGGGGATCGAAGCAAAACTGGGTGATCGCCCGGGTGGCCCCGTTGTCCAGCTTGCGCTTTAGATTATCCAAGTCATCGTCCCAGGAGCCCGCCTCCGGATGCCGCTCGGGATAGGCGGCCACCGAGATGTCGAAATCCCCGATGCGCTTCAGGCCCTTTACCAGATCGGCCGCATAGGCATAACCGCCGGGGTGGGGCGCGTAGGAGGAACCGCCGCCCTGGGGGTCGCCGCGCAGGGCGACCACGTGACGGATGCCGGCTTGCCAGTAGTCCCGGGCCACCGCGTCCACTTCGTCCCGGGTCGCGCCCACGCAGGTGAGGTGGGCCGCCGCGGTCAGTGAGGTTTCCTGGTGGATGCGCGCGACCATGGCCGTTGTCGCCGTTCGGGTGCTGCCGCCCGCGCCGTAGGTGACGGAGACAAAGCGGGGACCCAGGGGTTCGAGCTTTTTGACCTCCTGCCACAGGGTTTCCGCGGCCCGATCGCCGCGGGGCGGAAACAACTCGAAGGAAACTCCCAAGGGCGCGCCCAAGGTTTCCGATTGTAGGGGGATCATGCAGCTGTCTCCTCATCATAAGTGATCGGCCCGGTCTTCTGCGCGGTCCACAGGCCCACGGTGAGCGGATCGCCGGGCAGGTGTTGGGGGGCCTTGGGGGCCAGTTTTGCGCTTTGGCACCAGTCCAGAATCTGCCCGTCGTGGAAACCCAGCCAGCGGTGTTCGTGGTTGTCCCGCAGTTCCTGCAGATCGTGGCGGTAAAAATCCACGATGATCACCTGGCCGCCCGGTTTCAGCACCCGCGCGGCTTCGGCGACCGCCACCTCGGGCGCTTCGGCGAAATGCAGGACCTGGTGGATGGTCACCACGTCGAAGTTTCCGCCGGGCAGATCCAGCTGGTACATGTCCCCATGTTGGACGCTGCAGTGGCGCAGGTTATGGCGGTCCAAATTGGCCCGGGCCAAGGTCAGCATGTCGGGGGAGAGGTCGATGCCCAGACCCCGTTGTACCCGGTCTTGCACCACTTCCAGAATGCGGCCCGTGCCCGTGCCGATATCCAGAAGGTTGCCGATGGGTGCCTCGGGCAGCAGGCCCAAAAGAGCCTGCTCCACGTCCTGTTCCTCCACGTGAAGGGCGCGGATCTCGCTCCAGCGGGCGGCGTTGCGGCTGAAATAGGCCGCCGCCGTCTCGGCCCGGAGCTGACGCACTTTTTCCAGGCGCGCGAAGTCCAAGGCCATGGCCGGGTCTTGATGATCCAGGGAATCCACCAGCAACTGGGCCAGGCCGGCGGCCGGCCCGTCGGGGGCGATGCGGTAGAACACCCAGCTGCCTTCCCGCACCCGCGTCAGCAAACCCGCGTCCGACAGCAGTTTGAGGTGGCGGGACAGGCGGGGCTGGCTCTGGCCCGTCACCTGTACCAATTGGGACACTGTGAGATCCATGTGAGCGCAGAGTGCCAAGAGGCGCAGACGGGTGGGCTCGGCGACGGCTTTTAAGGCAGTGAGCAGGTGTTCCACGGTGAGTCCCCCGAATCTGGCAATGTGAAACGACAGCGTATGCATAATTATATAAAGATATCTTTATATCAATACTTATTTTGAGATTTTGATTGATGGAAGGTGATGACCGGACCAAGGCGCCGGTTGTCGCCAACGGGTGAGGCTGGCTATGATCCGGCCAATTTGCAAAACCAAGGAGCCCGCGCCATGGTCCTCTTGCGGCCGGCAGAACCCAAAGACGCGCCGGCGGCGGCCCGCCTGCACATCGCCAGCTGGCAATCGGCCTACAAGGGCATCCTGCCCGATGCCTACCTCTATGATGAGATCCACCGGGAACGGCCGGCGGCCTGGCACCGTCTTCTGGCTGGGGAAGAGGGTGAAGCCCTGGTCATTTTGGCCGAGGACGGGGCGGAACCGGGGCGCAATGGCGAACTGGTCGGGCTGATCGCCATTCGGCTGGGCATGAATGACGGCTTTGATGCCTATTTGGATAACTTGCACGTTCACCCCGATTACCGGGGCGGTGGCCTGGGCCGCCGGCTGATCGCGGCGGCGGTGGAGGCGCTCATCGCCCGGGGCCAGAAGTCCATCTATCTCTGGGTTTTTGACCAGAATCCGGCGGCCCGGCGGCTGTACGAGCGTTTGGGCGGCCAAATCGGCGAGGGCGGCTTTGATGACTTCGCCGGGGCGGCGGCGGCGCACACCCGGATCTTTTGGCCGGACATGGCGGTCCTGTTGGACGCCTGCCAGCAAAACTAGAGCGCCGGAAGGAAGACGGCCTTGGCCAAAAAAATCCTGCTCGCCGAGATCATGCATGAAAGCAATACCTTCAACCGGCGTCTCACGACGCGGGCGGATTTTGCCTCCCGGTACTTGCTGCGCGGTGACGAGATCCCTGAGGCGCTCGCCGGCACCAATACGGAAATCTGGGGTTTTTTGACCGCGGCCCGGTCCTATGGCTGGCAGGTCACCCACCCCTTGGCGGCCTCGGCCAATCCTTCCGGTCCCATGGCGGTCGGGGAATGGCGGGCGATCCGCCAGGAGATCCTGGCGCCCCTGGAAGACGGCCAAGAAGATAGCCAGGAAAACAGCCAAGAAAGTGCTCAGGCGTTCGACGCGGTGGTCTTGGTGCTGCACGGCGCCATGGTGACCGAGGACAGCGACGATCCCGACGGCGATCTCTTGACCGCGGTGCGGGCGCTGGTGGGGCCGGAGGTGCCGGTGGTGGCCACCTTGGACATGCACGCCAATGTCTCCGCGCGCATGGCGGACGCGGCGAACCTGCTCATGGCCTACCGTACCTATCCCCACGTGGACCAACAGGAACGGGGTGCCCACATGGCCTGGCTGCTGGCGCAGATCTTTGAAAAGGCCCTAGAGCCTCGCTGTTTTTTGGCCCGGCGGCCCATGCTGGATGCGGCCGATCATGGCCAGACCGGCGATCACTCTAAGACCGGCGTTGGTCCCATGGCGGGCCTGCTGGCGGAGGCGGCGCAGGTCGAGCGCCTGCCGGGTGTGCTTTGCGCCAGCCTGCAGATCGGCTTTCCTTGGGCCGACGTGCCTTGCATCGGGCCGTCGGTGGCGGTGAGCGGCCACGGCCCGGCCCTGGCCGAGGGGCAGGGCTATGCGGAGGCCTTGATGGCGCGCCTCTGGGATAGCCGG
>JANQKX010000323.1 GCA_028280915.1 Kiloniellaceae bacterium | reverse complement strand
CAGGAAAGCGCCTCCTCCTTGGGCGGCAGGCCGATGGCCTCCCAATAGGCCCGCAGCATCTTTGCGGGGTCGTTTTGCACCTCCTCGGCCAGGAGCACCACGGGCGGGCGGCCCGTGGTTTGCGCCACCGCCTCGGCATGCTGCCATTGGGCTTCCAGGCCCACCTCGGTCTGGATCAGCTCCGGGTCGAGCTTGTGATAGGACACGATCGAGCGCAGGGGATGGCGAATGAGGAAGGTATGTGTCACCCTTTTAAAGAAATCCCGGTCATCCAGGATTTCCGGGATGACGTAATAGCTCATGTCCTTGAAAAAGACCGGGCCCGCCCGGGCCGCCTCAACCAACATGTCCCTGGTATCTTCATAGGTCTCGGGCAGGGCCGGGTCGGGCTCGAAATGGGGCAGGATGCGGACTTTGCGGTGACCGTAGAAATAGTTGAGGAACGGCTCGTGAAAGCAGCTCATGTCGCCCCGCTCGCGCATGATGCGTTCCATGGCGGTGGACATGGAGCGGGGGTGAACCCAAAGGGCGATGAGGGGCGGCATGGGGGCGTCTTGTCCTAGAGGCGGCGGAAAGCGTCGTCGATAGCCTCGGCGAAAAAGGATACGTCGTCGGCTTGGATGCACAGGGGCGGGCACATGCGCAAGACGTTACGGTAGGTGCCCGACTTGCTCATGATCAGGCCGGCGTCCCGGGTCAGCTCGAAGACCCGGGCGTTTTCTTCCGTCGCCGGGGCCTTGGTGCGCCGGTCCTTGACCAGCTCGATGGCGGCCATGAGGCCGCGGCCGCGCACGTCGCCGATGATGTCGTGCTTTTGCTTGAGCTGCTCCAGCACCTGCAGCAACTGGGCGCCGACACGCTGGGCGTTTTGCTGCAGGCCTTCCTGCTCGATCACCCGCAGGACGGCGCGCCCGGCGGCGCAGGAGACCGGGTTGGCGCCGTAGGTGTTGAAGTAGAATTTTTGCGCCAGGGCGTCGGCCACCTCCCGTTTGGCCACCACGGCGGCCAGGGGGAAGCCGTTGCCGATGCCCTTGGCCATGATGACGATGTCCGGGATCACGCCATGGGCCTGGAAGGACCAGAAATGGTCGCCGGTGCGGGCAAAGCCGGCCTGAACCTCGTCCACGACGCAAACCCCGCCGGCCGCGCGCACCCGCTCGAAGGCGGGGCCGATATAGCCGTCCAGGAGGGGCACGATGCCGCCGTAGCCCAATACGGGCTCCAGGATCATGCCGGCCAGGTGGCCCGAGGTGGCGGTGTCGATGGCCCGGTCCAGATCGGCCAGGTAGGCGTCCACGTCACCGCCGAAAACACCCCGGTAGCCGTCCGGGCAGCTCACGTGATGAATGCCGGGCAAGAGGGTGACGTTGTGGCGGAAATTCTTGATCCCCGTGAGGGACTGGGCGCCGAAGGTGGCGCCGTGATAGCCGTTGCGCAGGGCCAGGAAGTCGTTGTTGCCCGTATGGGCGCGGGCCATCAGGAGAGCCAAATCGGCAGCCTCGGCCCCGGAATTGGTGAAGTGCACCACCCAGTCCTCGCCGGGGGGCATGGTGGCCGCCAACTCCTCGGCGAAGTGGGCCGGCACCGGGTGGTAAAACATGGTGGTGCAGTGGGGCAGGTCGGCGGCCTGGGCGGTGGCGGCGGCCACCACCTCCGGATGGGCATGGCCCACGGAAATGCACAAGTTCATGCCCAGGAGATCCAAATAGCGCCGGCCGTTTTCGTCCCAGAGGTACTGGCCCTGGCCCTTTTTGAAGATCATGGGCTCCTTGAAGGGCACGAAGGCCTGCTGGGAGGGAGAATAGTACTTTTGCCGCCGGGTAATGATGCCCGCGCTGGACCAGTCCACGGCATCGGCGGCCGCTTGTTGCTTTGTGCTCACGGCTGTCTCCTCTTTTTCCGCACCGCCCGTCAAAGGGCTTCTTAGGTGTCACGTTATCGGTCCGGGGCGGCAAACTCAACCGTTGGCGCGCGTTCTTGGGTCCATGCCGTTTCTTTCGAGCCGTGGCGGGCCAAAGACGGCCTATTGAGGGGCGGTGCCGGCGCGGCCTTGGTCGCTGACCCAGTCCTGGAATTTTTGCACCTGGGGCGATCGGGGCACCCCTTCCTTGACGGCGGTGAAATAGCCCCGCTCGGAACGCAGGGAGAGGGGGCAGGGCTTGACCAGGCTGCCCGCCTTCAAGGCGTCATCCATCACCCCGGCCCAACCCAGGGCGATTCCCTCGCCGTTCATGGCTGCTTGAATGAGCACGATAAAGCTGTTGAAGGTGGGGCCGGGCAGAGGGGCCGTGACGGTGATGCCGGCCTGGCCGAGCAGCAGGGGCCAGTTGGTCCAGGGATAAAAGCCGTCGTCATAGTGCAGCAGCTTTTCGCGCAAGAGGCCGGCGGGTGTTAGGGTTGGCGCCCGGCCTTGCAGATAAGAGGGGCTGCAGATGGGAAACACCTCTTCCTTGAAGATCAGCCGGCTGGTCACCCCGGGCCAGCGGCCGTCGCCGAAGCGCAGCACCAGGTCGCTGCGGTCCATGTCGCAATCCGGGTCCAGGTCGCGGGTCATCAGGCTGATGTCGATTTCGGGATGCTGACGCCGGAAGTCCGCCAGGCGGGGCATGAGCCAGCAACTGGCCAGGCCAATGGAGGCGTCGATCCGCAGGCCCGCGCCCTGGCCGCTCTGGCGCAGCTTGTCGGCGCTTTGTTCGATGCCGTCGAAGCCGGACTTCACCGTCGCCAGGAGGCGGCGTCCGGCGGGCGTGAGTTCCAGGGCGGGCCGGGTGCGGCGGAAAAGGGCGGTATTGAGTTCGGCCTCCAGGGCCGCCACCTGACGGCTGACCGCCGGCTGCTGCACGTTGAGGGCACGGGCCGCCTTGGTGAAGCTGGCGAAATGGGCCGTGGCCTCGAAGGCGGCCAGGGCATGGAGCGAGGGCAAATTGCGGCGCCACATCTGTCAATCCGCCATTACTATTCTTTCAATGAATGCCGATTATGAGATTTTTGCTGGTTTCGCAGCGTTTGTCATCAAATTATCTTCGATTGAATGAATGGGTTTTAAAGGGTGGCGCCCGGCCCCTTTGCGGGGGACCAGGAATGCCTTAACGTTTTGCGTTGAGATGTGGAGGGGCTGACATGTCGGAAACGATCGATCAGGGCTTGCCGGAAAGTCTCTTTGCCGATTTTGCCTTGGATAACGGGGTCCGCCGCGGCTTGCCGGCGGGGGCCTATTGGGAATCGGATTTTTGGCGCCGGGAGCAGGCGCGGGTTTTCGACCGCAGCTGGGTGCTGGCCGGCTTCGTGCACGAATTGACCGAGCCCGGCCAGGCCATTCCCACGCGGGTCGGCGGCCGGCCCATCGTGCTGCTGCGCAACGCCGAGGGCGATATTCGGGTGTTTCACAATGTGTGCCGCCACCGCTGCCTGACCTTGGTGGACGGGGCGCAAAAGTTCGAGCGGGGCATCACCTGTCCCTATCACAACTGGACCTATGACCTGAACGGGGCCTTGCGGGCCACGCCGTTTTTCGGCGGCCCCAAGCAGCACCGCCCGGCGGATTTCGACCCCAAAGACCATGGTCTGGTGGCCGTGCGGCACTTTGTTTGGCATGACTGGATCTTCGTTAATCTGGATGGCGCGGCACCGCCCTTTGCCGACTATGCGGCTGAGATCATGGGGCGGGTGGCCGATGTGGACATGGCACGGTTCCACCCGGTGGCCATGCTGGACTTCGGCGAGGTGGCGACCAACTGGAAGTTCCTGATGGAAAACTTCATGGAACCCTATCACGTGCAGTATGTGCACAAAACCACCACCGATCAGCCCTTGAAGGATCATCACACGGTGGTGGACGGCCTCTGTTTGGGCAGCGCGGTGGACATCGCGCCGTCACGGACCGAAGCGGCGGCGGGCCGCAACAGCCTGGCGGTGACCTCGCGTTATTTGACGCTCTTTCCCAGCTTTGTCCTGGGCACCTATGCGCCCGATCAGATGGGGGTCTATTTGAACCAGCCGGTGGCGCCGGGGGTGACCCGGCAAAAGCGGGCGATCTATTTGATCGACGGGGACACCCGGCCCGAGAGCGAAGTGGCGGCCCTGCGGGAGTTGTGGGCGGCGGTGCATCAGGAAGATCATGATATGTGCGTGCGTTTGCAAAGCGGCCGGGCCTCGCCCGTGGCCGACGGGGGCGGCGTGCTGTCGCCCCACTGGGAAGATTCCGTGCGCCGTTTTCAGGAGTTGGTGGTGGAGGCCGTGCGGTGAGCACGCAACATTGAACGAGGAGCCAAAAAAATGAGTGAACAGTTTCCCTGTGCCCCTAATGATAAGGCGGGTTACCGCATTTCCCATACCATGATACGGGTGCGGGACAAGGAAAAGTCCCTGGCCTTTTACGTGGACATCCTGGGCATGAGGGTGCTGCGGGACACGGATTATCCCGAGGGGCGCTTTACCAATACCTTCATCGGCTATGGCGCCGAAGCCAGCCACCCCACCATCGAGCTGACCTGTAATTGGGACCAGGACGCGCCCTATGAAAAGGGTAACGGCTGGGGCCACTTGGCCATTGAGGTGCCGGATGTCTTCGTCGCCTGCGACCGGCTGGCCGCGGCCGGGATGAAGATCACCCGCGCCCCCGGTCCCATGAAACACGGCACCCGCAACATCGCCTTCGTGGAAGACCCGGACGGTTACAAGGTGGAGCTCAACGAGCCCATCTGGTGACCCCGGCACCCACTGTTTTCTGAACTATTGTTGTTACTGAACTGGAAGAGGATGATTCCCCATGGCCAAACCCATCGTATTTAAACTGGACGAGATCAAGCACCGTTTGGACGAACTGCCGGAAGGCAAGACCTACATCAAACCCTGGGCCACGGTCCGCAATAACGAAAGCATGGCCGGCGGCCTGAACTTTCTGAACAAGGTGTCGGTGCCCTGGAACCTGACCTGCGACGAGCTGATCTACTGCCATCAGGGCACCTTCCGTTTGATGTGCGACGGCGAGGCCTATGTCTTGAATCCCGGGGACATGATGCTGGTGCCCAAGGACAATCAAATCGCCTACGAGGCCGACGACAAGTGCGTCATCTTCTACGCCGCCCATCCGGTTGACTGGAAACAGCGCGCGGGCATCACCGAGGTCCCGGGGATCGACCCGGAAGACATGTAGGTACGGCTGGACTATTAGGGTCCCTGCCGTCGCGGTCCCGCCTTCGGGCGGGCCGTGGTTCCGGTACGGTTAGGGGTTCGGCACAAATGTGCTAGACTGTATGGCATCGTCAAAGGGTCTTTCGGGGGCCGGGTGTGCCATGCGTGAAGTTTGGATCGTCATCGCCATCTTTTTGTTGGTCGGGACCATGGTGTTCCTCTGGTTCGGCGGCTTTGGCCTGATGATCCTGGGGGCGATCCTGGTTTTGGTCTGCGCCAGCGGTATGGGCACCATGGCGGGGCCGCCCCAC
>JANQKX010000312.1 GCA_028280915.1 Kiloniellaceae bacterium | reverse complement strand
CAGACAGGCACCCAGCAGGGGAACAACAGCCCGGCGGCGGATCAGCAATCTACCAGGGCGCAAGGGGAGGCCACGCCCGGGGCCGGCGCAGAAGATCAGCTGCCGATAACTGTGGTCGTCACGGAAACCGAAGCGCCTGACGATGGGGTTGATGTGACGGTTTACCAGCCCCAAATGGGCGCCGGCTTGCCGGATGCCGACCTGTCTCAAACCGACTTGACCCCAGCCGACTTGACCCCAGCCGGCCCGCAATCCGGTGATACCGCGAGCCATCAGGGGCCCGCGAATTTGAAGGTTTTCACCGAAGGCGGCAGCGGCAAGCAACCGGGTGATCTGGCACAAGCGAAGCCAGGCATTTCCCATCCTTTCGCGGCCGATGGCCGGGCGCCCGAAGCATTGGTGGCGACACCCCATACCCCTGGCTCTGACATTGACTTTTCATTCGATCCCTTGCCGCCCACCCAGCGGAACCCGGCTTGGGTCAGCGAGCTGTTCGGTGGCAAATGACGCCCTCTAGTGAATTCAAAAAAATCAAATTCCCAATAAAACGGAGGCACGATAGATGTCCATAGTCCACAGAAGCGACATTGCCTACTTCCGAGCCAAACGGGCCGCCGTTGGTGAGAAGATGTTCGGCGTGGATGCCATCGTGAACAGTCTTTTGATTGCGCTGATTATGCGGGGACATATTCTTCTGGAGGGCAACCCCGGTTTGGGAAAAACCATGTTGGTCCGGTCGATCTCGGATGCCTTGGAAATTGGCGGGGTCGGCCGCATACAGTTCACCCCGGATCTTATGCCATCGGATATCACCGGAACCCGCTTTCCCGTGGCCTCGGGCGATGGTCATATGGAGCTGAAATTTGAAAAAGGCCCTGTGTTTTGCCGGCTGCTGCTCGCCGATGAAATCAATCGGGCGACTCCGAAATCCCAATCTGCGCTCCTAGAGGCGATGGCGGAGTTCCAGAGCACGGTATTGGGCGAAAAACACGCCCTCACCGTGCGGAAAGAAAAGCTGGTTTTCGCCGATGAAACGATCGACGGCGAACGAAGAACCACCGAGATCGATGCCACGACACCTTTTCTCGTCATGGCCACGCAGAATCCGGTTGAACAGGAAGGCACTTATCCCTTGCCGGAAGCGCAACTGGACCGGTTTTTAATGAAAATACGCATGCCTTTTCCCGATCGAATGGTTCTCGCCAAGATTCTGAACGCGGAAATCGCCAAGATACCCGCGGGGCCGAAATCCGAAGCCGACGGCCAGGCGGCGCCGGGCGAGATCGAGGCGCTGGGGCGGCTGGAGCGTTTTGCCGCTTGCTTGCGCGGCATGAGGCCAAGCCAAGGGGCCGAGGCGCATATTCTCAACATGTCCCTGGCCTCCACCGGCAAGTTCGAAGAGTTGCAGGGCATAGAGGCGGAAAGAATGGCCGTGCTAAAGGCCTTTTATGCCAACCACGTAGACTATCCCCTGGGCCCCCGGGCCGCGAGCGCGTTGGCCTTGTCCACCTTGGGATGGGCCGCTTTGGTGAACGTCGAGCTCGAAGACTTCAACGTGGAGGCGGCGGAAATCGCGGGTCAAAGTGTCAATGCCTTGGCCGCCGTGGTCGTTCCCTGTCTTCGCCATCGAATGCGTTTTGCCGAAACTTTTTTCCAGGCCGATGAAGCGGCGCCGGAAGGTTATGTTCCGCCGAGCCAGGCCGATCGGCATGATGATCTTGTGCGCGAATTCGCCCGGCTGTGCGCTCCCATGGATGACGGTCATGCATCCATTTTCGAAAGCGCCCTGGAAGGGGCCCGTCACGGCGTTCGGATGTAACCATGGCCCTGACCGTTGATCACCTTCCCCTGGCACCGCCGCTGCCGGCCTCCACCTTGAACAGGGTCAGGCTGGGTCTGCGCGGCAAATTGCCTGGCGACGGCCTTGGTGTGCACCGGCATCGCCTGCAGGGCCAGTCCCTGCAATTCCGGGATTTTCGCACCTATGTGCCCGGGGAAGATATTCGAAAAGTGGACTGGACCGTCTCGGTGCGTCAGGGCTTTGGCTGGCGGAAGGACGGACTCCATATCACGGTCCGGGAATTCGAAGCGGAAGTGCGGCGCACCATGATCGTTTTGATCGATTGCCGCTTGACCATGACGTTGCCCCAGGCGATGCCCAAGTTGGTCGTGGCCGGCTGGATCGCGCAGTGTCTTGGCTACGCCGCCCTGGCCGAGAATGACCGTTTGATCGTCGCGCCACTCTTCACCGGCCAAAGGGACGAGATCTTTCAAGTCACGAAGACAGCATCGCTCACCCGCCTTCAAACCCTGGTCGCCCGGCAGTTTCAGCGCGCCGCCGAAGAGGAAGCTTGGCATGTGCCAGCGGTCGCCCAGATCGAAAGTATCGCCGGTTATCTCGATTCGACCGCCGCGGTGGTTCTGATTTCGGACATGCTGTTTGATGATCGAGGGGGCGGCATCGCCAGGCTCTCGAACCTGGCGCAGCGCGGTTATCGCAGCCTGCATGTCATCGAGATTGACAGCTGGGCGTACGAGAAGGCCTTGCTGCGGCAAGGTCCCTTTCGCCTGGCGCCCCTGGAAGGCAAACGTTTTGGCGGCGAGCATTGCGAGGCCACCGACGGGTTTTTACAGGAGGCGTCCGACCGCCTTGCCGGTCACAAGCGCGGCCTGCGGCGCAGTTTGGGCGGCCCGGGCCTGGTATGGCCAAGCCTTCCCTTCAGCTTGCCGGTTTCCATACCGAAGCGCTCGTCCACCAATTGGTTTGCCCCGGCGTTTTTTGCATCCCGGTTTCTGCCCGCGCTCTTGTCTCGGACGGCGGCATGAGTTTCCTGCCGCTCCTCATATTTCCGGCCCTTGCCGCGGTATTGGCCTTCCACATGGTCCGCCCCAGCACCCGGCACCTCAGGGTATCCATGGCGGCCTTGCTGCCGGTCCCGCCGCCCAGCACCGCATCGCGCCTGAAGTTTTCCCTGCGCAATCTGGTGCTCTCGGTCAGGTTTTGGCTCCGCTTGGCCGTGGTATTGACGCTTATGGCCGCCCTGTGGCCGTTTCTTCTCACGCGGAGCCAAGAGGAGCGCCCACCGGGCAGCGTCCGCTTGGTGCTTGACCTGTCCCCGTCAATGGGCGTCTCCGATCCGGGCGGCGGAAGCCGGATGACTTTGGCGCTGGCCGAACTGCAAAAAGCCGTCGCGCAGGTCGACCGGCTGGCGGCGGAAGATGGGGATTCCTGTATCGAAGTCGCCTTGGTTGGCGGGGCCGGGCCGGTGACCGTTTCGCCCTATGCGGCACTGGATTTTTCGAGGCTTGAGCCGGCCAGGGACGGAATGCCTCCCGCGCGGCTCCTTGACGCCTTGCGCATGCGGGGCTCCGCCCCATGTCCGCCCCCGAGCCACGCCGTCATCGTCACCGACCAGCCGCCCCGCCCCAT
>JANQKX010000290.1 GCA_028280915.1 Kiloniellaceae bacterium | reverse complement strand
TGCCCTTTTGCGCGCCCTCACCCAGGCGCTCCTCACAGCCTCTCTACGATCTCAGAATATCTGAAAATTCACCAACCTGAATTCTTCACAGGGGACTACATAAAGCGCCTGCAAAGCGGACGTCTTCTGGTCCTCTGTCCAAACGTCAAAGCCGGCCCTTTCCAACTTGCCTTTCACCACGAATGGCTCGCTCGTCCAACCAAACATCGGGTTGGCAAAGTATGCCGCATAAAACCGGGGCAGCAAAAACTTTAGGGTATCCGGCCCGCCCATGGTGGTCATGACCCTGAACATGAGCAAATTGAGTTCCAGGTCGCTTAGGTCATCCAGGTCTTTGTTGCGGATATCTTCGGCAAATTCCCGCCGGGACGGCGCCACATGATAGTCCTCTCCCCGCCAAAAATCATGGGTGGCCGTGCTGAAGGCGAGGTCCAGTTGGGTGACCAATTCCCGATAAGGCGGCTCCAGGGCGTTGCGGTTCTTTTCATAGCGGCTGGTCAAGGGATATCGCACAGAAAAACATGGAACTTAAGCTCTAAAACCTACGGGAATTCACCCTTGATTCCAACTTATAGGAGAAGCACTAATGTGCCCATGACTTTCTCGTCAAAGCAATTGACCAAGCTCAGCAAGGTCCTGTCGCACGCCTTGCGGCACGAACCTTGGCTCTACGAGTTGGAACCGGATTCCGAAGGCTGGGTGCCCCTGGGTCAGTTGCTCAAGGCGTTGAAAGAAAATGGAGCAACATGGGGCTGGGTCAGCGCCGAAGCGGTAGCGCAATGCCTGCAACACGCGGAAAAACAAAGGCATGAGCTAAAGGACGGCCATATCCGCGCCCTCTACGGTCACTCCATCCCCGCGAAAATCCACCGCGATGCCAGTCCACCGCCGGACACCCTCTTTCACGGCACCTCTCCCGAAAGCGCGGCCATCATCGCCGAAGAAGGCCTGCTGCCCATGGGCCGGCAATACGTGCACCTTTCGGCGGACCGGCAAACAGCCGAAAAAGTGGGGCGACGCAAGGCGTCAGCGCCGATCATATTAATCATCAAGGCCAAGGAGGCCGCCGGGCAGGGTTGCAGGTTTTACCGCGGCAGCAGCCTGGTCTGGCTCGCCGATGCGGTCCCGGCGCGGTTCATCGACGCACCAGGTTAGGCACTTGTGTCGGCCCAATTTTTTTCTTCGGCCACAGGGCGCTGGCCCTGTCGTTCACGAAACCACAAGAAATTGTGATGGCTTGCGGCAATAGACCGCAGGGGCGTTCTGATCCTAATTCTGCCATTTTATGCCGGTCCTATGGGCCCGCTGGAGTATCCCCCAAAACATCCCCCGGCGGAAACGTGAGGAAACGGCGTTGCGGCATTCATTTTTGCCAAATTGAGGACTTGTCGAACGCCATGATGATCACTAGCATGCACAAGATCTGGTAGGTGAAGAATGAACAGACGGAAGATACTGATAGTTTCTGGTTTGTCGGCCCTTAGTGTAATCGGCGGCGGCTTGATTGGGCGCGGCGCGATCGCTCCAGTGGCCCATGCCGCGAGTGAAGGCCTGCCCGAGCACGTGATGGGCGAGGCCACGGCGCCGGTGACTCTGGTGGAGTACGCCTCCCTGACCTGCCCGCACTGCGCCACTTTCCACACCGCAGTCATGCCGGGGCTGAAAAAGGATTGGATCGACACGGGCAAGGCCCGGCTGATCTACCGGCATTTTCCGCTGGATGCCTTGGCATTGCGGGCCGCGGCCCTGTCGGAATGCGTGGACGGGATGCGCTTCTTCGGCTTTATCGATCTGTTGTTCGCCACCCAGCAGCAGTGGGCCCGCTCGGAGGATCCCATCGGCGCCTTGAAGGCCCTGGGCCGTCAGGCGGGAATCGACGACGCCAAGGCGGAAGCCTGCATGACCAACGAGCAGGAGCTGACCGCCGTCATGGACCAGCGAAAAACCGGCGCCGACGAATTTGGGGTGAACTCGACTCCGAGCCTGCTGATAAACGGGGAAAAGTTCGAGGGCGGTTTGTCCAACGAGATCTTGAACAAAGAACTAAGCAAACTGACCGGCGGTTAGGCGCTGGCGAAGGGGATACACCGGCCCGGCGGTCAGGGGATTTCACGGCAAAGGAATCCCGCAGCCACCGGCCTTTAAGGGGGATGTTAGGGGCGTGGTGCAGTTTTCAAAACTCCGCCTAAGCGGGTTTAAATCGTTTGTGGAAACCACCGATCTGGTGGTCGAGCCGGGCATCACCGGCGTGGTCGGGCCGAACGGCTGCGGCAAGTCAAACCTGGTCGAGGGCCTGCGCTGGGTCATGGGCGAGAATTCGGCCAAGCGCATGCGCGGCAGCGAGATGGACGACGTCATCTTCGCGGGCTCAGCCACCCGGCCCGCCCGTAATCTGGCCGACGTGACGGTGTTTCTGGACAACCGGGACCGCACCGCCCCCGCCGCCTTCAATCACCACGACGAGCTGGAAGTCACCCGCCGCATCGACCGGGGCAGCGGCTCCACCTACCGCATCAACGGCAAGGAAGTGCGGGCCCGGGATGTGCAACTGCTCTTCGCCGACGCGGCCACCGGCGCCCATTCCACCTCCTTGGTGAGCCAGGGGCGTATCGGCGCCATCGTCAACGCCAAGGCGACGGACCGGCGCACCCTGCTGGAAGAAGCGGCCGGCATCACCGGCCTGCATTCCCGGCGCCATGAGGCCGAGCTGCGTCTGCGCGCGGCCGAGACCAATCTGGAGCGTCTGGACGATGTGATCGCCACTCTGGAAAGCCAGCTGCAGGGTCTGAAAAAGCAGGCCCGCCAGGCCAACCGCTACCGCAATGTGAACAATCATATCCGCCGCCTGGAAGCGGTCATCCTGCACCTGGACTCCCAGGAAACCTTGGCCCAATTGGAGCGGGCCAAGGAAAGCCTGGCAGAGGCGGAGCGCACCGTGGGCGTCTGCACCCAGCAGGTGGCCGAGGCCAGCCGGGAGCAAGCCTCCCTGGCCGCGAGCCTGCCCGGTCTGCGCCAATCCGAGGCCGAGACCGCCGCCGCCCTGCAACGGCTTTTGGTGGACCGGGACAATCTGGACCGGGACGCGGCCCGCGCCACCGCCGCCAAGATCCAGGCCGAGCAGCGCCTGGCACAGATCAAGCAGGACCAGCAGCACGCCCAGTCCCAAGTGGGTGACGCCCAAGCCGCCCAGCAGCGCCTGACCGAAGAACGCAATGCCCTAGCGCAAGCCAGCGAGGGCGAGGCCGACCGGCAAATGACGGCCCAGGAGGCGAAACAGGCGGCCAAGGAACAGGTCGAGGCCTGCGAGACGGAACTCAACGGCTTGAGCGAGAAGGTCGCCCGGGACGAAGCCCGCTCCGGCGCGCTCAGCCGCCAAATCGGTGAACTCACCCGGCGGCTGGAACGTCTGGGCGCGGAAATTACCGATCTGCGGCGCCAGCGGGACAACTTGATCGCCGAGCGGGACAACAACGATGCCCTGACCCAGGCGCAGGCCGATCTGAAAGCGGCCGAAGGGGATCTGGAGGAATGCCGCGCGGCGGCCGAAGCGGCGGCCCAGGCCCAATCCCAAGCGCGGACCCACGAATCCGCCACCCGGGAAGAAAAGGAAAAAAGCGCCGCGGTC
The DNA here is from genome assembly GCA_028280915.1 of Kiloniellaceae bacterium. Taxonomy (GTDB): domain Bacteria; phylum Pseudomonadota; class Alphaproteobacteria; order Kiloniellales; family Kiloniellaceae; genus JANQKX01. Next base: position 6,238 of record JANQKX010000290.1, on the reverse strand, counting down.
TTGGCCAAAATCGAGGCGGAAGCGGCTGCCTTGGCCGCGGTCCTGGAGGATGGCGACCCGGAAATGTGGCCGCCCCTGGTGGACGCGGTCACGGTGGCGCCCGGCTATGAAACAGCCTTGGGCGCGGCCATCGGCGACGACCTCTCCGCCTCTTCCGACGAGGCGGCGCCGGTGCACTGGGAAACCCTGCCCGCCTATGACGCCGCGCCCGCCCTGCCCGACGGGGCCACTGCGCTCAGCGATCTGGTGAAGGGCCCCGACACCCTGACCCGGCGCTTGTCCCATATCGGCGTAGTGCCCGACGAGGCCACCGGCGCTCGCTTGCATAAGGCCCTGCGGCCCGGTCAGCGTTTGGTCACCCAACAAGGGGCCTTGTGGCGCTGGGACGGCTTCACCGCCAAGGCCGACGCGCCGACCATGGCGGCCCGGCGCTTGGAGCAACGCAACCGGCTCAACGAATTGCGCGGCCAGCTGGACGACGCCCGAACCCGGGCCGAGACCGACGGGGCCGCTTTTAAAAAGGCTCGGGAGACAGCCGAAGCGGCAACCGCGGCGGACCGCATGACGCGCAAGGCCCAGGACGCGGCCTTCGACCGCTTGACCAAGGCCCGCAAGCGGGAAACCTCCCTGGCCCAGCAGGCCGCCGCCGTCGTATCCCGCCTGACGGCCTTGAGCGAAACCAACGAGCGCCTGCAAGGGGATCTCACCGAGACGGAGACCCAACTGGCCCGAGTTCGCGAGGAAGCGGGCGCCCTGCCGCCCTTGGAGGCGGAAAAGGCCAAGGTGAACGAACTGCGGGCCGCCCTGGCGGAAAAGCGCGGTCATCTGTCCCAATGCCACAGCGAGGCGGATCGCCTGCGCCGGGATGCGGAATCCCGCGCCCAGCGGCTGATCTCCCTGCAGACCGAACTGGCGTCCTGGGCCAAACGGGGCGAAACCGCCAACGGACACCTCACCGAGCTGTCGGAGCGCCACGCGGCCACGGCCGAGGAAATCAAGGGACTGGCATTGATCCCCGAGGAACTGGCGGAAAAGCGCGCCGCTCTGGTGGACTTGATCGAACAGGCCGAAAGCACCCGCCAGCAGGCGGCCGATGCCCTGGCCAGGGGCGAGACCGCCTTGGCCGCCGCCGACAAGGCCCTGAAAGCCGCCGAGGCCCAGGCCGCCACCGCGCGGGAAAACCGGGTCCGCACCGAAGCGGGCTTGGAACAGGCCCAGGAGGCGCTGCAGCGGATCACCATGGCGGTGCGCGAACGACTCGACTGCGGTTTGCAAAACATACTGGAGACCGCAGAACTGGACCCGGAAAAGGATCTGGTGGACCGGGGCCCGGCCGAGGAAAAGCTCGCCAAGCTGATCCGCGAGCGGGACAACATGGGGCCTGTCAACCTGCGGGCGGAAACCGAGGCCGAGGAACTGGACGCCCAGATCGTCGGCATGCAAACGGAGCGGGGCGATTTGACCTCGGCCATCGCCAAGCTGCGCCAAGGCATTGCCAGTCTGAACAAGGAAGGCCGTGAGCGCCTGCTGGCCGCCTTCGAAAAGGTCAACAGCCATTTCACCGAGCTGTTCGTGCGCCTGTTCGGCGGCGGCCGGGCCTACCTGACCCTCACCGAAGCGGAGGACCCGCTGGAAGCGGGCTTGGAAATCATGGCCAGCCCGCCCGGCAAACGCCTGCAGGTACTCTCCCTCCTGTCCGGCGGCGAGCAGGCGCTGACGGCGCTGGCCTTGCTCTTCGCGGTGTTTTTGACCAATCCGGCGCCGATCTGCGTGCTGGACGAGGTGGATGCGCCCCTGGACGATGCCAACGTGGACCGCTGCTGCTCCTTGCTGGAGGAGCTGACCCGGACCACCTCCACCCGCTTTTTGATCATCACCCACCATCGCATGACCATGGCGCGGGTGGATCGCCTGTTCGGCGTGACCATGGGCGAGCGCGGCGTCAGCCAGCTTGTTTCGGTCGACCTGGACGCCGCGGTGAGCCTGCGAGAAACCGCCTAAATGCCTGAGGACGCAAGGGCTTAAAGAAATTTGAACGGGAAGCTCACATTCCCGTTCAAAACACTTTCCTGCGCCTTGACAGCCCTGGGACTCTCTCATACTGTGCGCGCGAATTTGCACCCGGCTTTGGTTGCTTAAGGGGGGTGATCGGGATCCCGATTGACGGGGAGAATTGGAAGGCGGCCTGTTTTCATGGCGGACAAACGACCTCCCAAGGCTCTCGACGATTTGGACGCACGGCTGCGCGCCGCGCAATCCCGGCACAAAGGCCAAACCGCGACGTCCGAGGGGGCCACGCGGGGCAGCGCACTTTCCCTGGCATTTCGGATTGGGGTCGAGCTGGTCGCGGCGCTGATGGTTGGCGTCGGGATCGGCTACTTTCTCGATCTGTGGCTGGGCACAAAACCGTGGCTGATGCTGGTGTTTTTCATCCTGGGATCGGCAGCGGGCATTATGAATGTGTTTCGCGTCATGGGCGGTATGGGCGGCGCCGTCGGCTATCGCCCGGCATCGCAAGACGAACAAGACGCGGACAAGCCGGGACAAAGGGACCGGCCGGAGTGACATTCGCCTGGCGACAGGCGGCGCTGTTGGGGCGAAAGTGAGTAGGGGAACAGATGGCAGAGTCGGGCGGACATAGTCCACTAGAGCAATTCGTCATCAAGGATATCGTGCCGTTGCGTTTCGGTGATTTGGATCTGTCCTTCACCAACGCCTCCCTGTTCATGGTGCTGACCTTGATCATCGTCTCGGTGTTCTTGATCGGCGGCATGCGCCGCGGGGCCATGGTACCGGGGCGCTGGCAGTCCATGGCAGAGCTGTCCTATGAGTTCATCGGCGGCTTGATTCGCGACACGGTGGGCCAGGAAGGGCGCAAGTATTTCCCGCTGATCTTCACCCTCTTCATGTTCATCCTGCTGGGTAATCTCTTGGGGATGATCCCCTACAGCTTTACCTTCACCAGCCAGATCATCGTCACCTTCGCCCTGGCCATCGTGGTCTTTATCGGCGTGACGATTCTTGGGTTCGTTAAGCACGGCATGCACTTTTTCAGCTTTTTCGTGCCGCCGGGCGCGCCGCTTTACATGTGGCCCCTGCTGATCCCCATCGAGATTATTTCCTATCTGTCGCGGCCCATCAGCCTGTCCGTGCGGCTTTTCGCCAACATGCTGGCGGGGCACACCTTGCTGAAGGTGATCGCCGGTTTCATCGCCGTGTTGGGCGTGGCCGGCATCCTGCCCTTTGCCTTGGTGGTCGCCTTGACGGGGCTGGAAATCCTCATCGCCTTCTTGCAGGCCTATGTCTTTGCCATTCTGACCTGCCTTTACATCAACGATGCGATCCACCTGCACTAGGAAGCCTGGCGAAACCGTCAAAGCCCCTGGGGCAATCCTTGACCACTGTTATTGAACCAAACCGTAAGGGAACTTAGAACCATGGAACTCGACGCCGCTAAAGTGATTGGTGCTGGCCTGGCCGTGATCGGCGTGATCGGCTCAGGTATTGGCATTGGCAACATCTTCTCCTCCTTTATTGTTGCCGTTGGCCGTAACCCGGCCGCCCGTGGCGAAGTCTTCACCATGACCATGCTGGGCTTTGCGCTGGTGGAAGCCATCGCGCTCTTCGCCCTGGTGATCGCCCTGCTGATTCTCTTCGGTTAATGCTCTGAAGGGGAGCCCCGGACAAACCGGCCCGGCTCCCCGGTATCAGGCACCCCGGCACGGGCCAAGCGGGACTTGAACTAAGGTCGCGCGGCGCGCGGGACTTCCAGAGGAAGCGCAGATGCCTCAATTGGATCCGTCCAACTATCCCTCCCAGCTGTTTTGGCTGGTGGTTACCTTCGTGGCGCTCTACTTCGTCGTGGTGAAGGCGGTTCTGCCGCGCATCGCCGAAGTGATGGAGGCGCGCCAAGATAAGATCGACGACGATCTGAAAGCCGCCGCCGAGCGCAAGGAAGAAGCGGAAGCGGTCTGGGCCGACTATGAGCAAAAGCAGCGGGAATCCCAAGATCGGGCCCGTGACTTTTTGAAAACCGCCCACGATGAGATGGCCGCCGAATCCACGCGCCAGAATGACGCCCTGACGGCCCGTCTGGCCGAACAAAACGCGGCGACGGAAAACAACATCAAGGCGGCCAAGCAGGAAGCCATGGCCAACCTGAACCAAACCGTGGTCGAGGTCACCGCCGCGGCCACCGCCAAGCTGATCGGTGAACGGCCGAGCGACGAGCAGGTGGGCCAAGCGGTGCAGGCGGTCGTGGGGCAGACGGCCATGGGAGGACGCGACTAACCATGTTCCACGATCCCACCTTTTGGACCGCCATCGCCTTCGTGGTCTTCATCATCGCGGTCTACAAGCCCATCAGCAAAGCGGCAACGACGGCCTTGGATAAGCGGGCGGACGAAATCCGTACCCAGCTGGAAGAAGCGACCCGCCTGCGCGAGGAAGCGCAAAAGACCCTGGCGGAATACAAGCGCAAGCAGGCCGACGCGGCAAAAGAAGCCGAAGAACTCTTGGCGTACACCAAGGAAGAAGCTAAGCGCTTTCGCGCCCAGGCCGAGGCCGATCTGACCGAGAGCCTGCACCGCCGGGAGCAGACGGCCATGGAAAAGATCGCCCAGGCCGAAGCCAACGCCCTCGCCGAGGTGCGCAATCACGCGGTCGACGTGGCCATCGCCGCGACCGGCAAGCTGCTCAGCGATCAAATGGACGCCGCCAAATCCGACGCCATCGTCGACAACGCCATCAAGGATATCAGCGCCAAGCTGCACTAATCGCCTTTCAGGTTTTCCAAAGTTAAAAGCCCCGGCATATCACCGGGGCTTTTTTTGATGGTGATATTGGCTGTGCCGAGCGGATTACCAGGTGGCTTCCGGTCGCGCCACGCCGTCCGTGAAGGAAGCCTTCAAGACGACGCCGACTTGCGTGCATGGGTCGCGAAGAAACAAAAGCCCATCAGCCACACCTCGGGATTTTCGAGAAGCGCAAGGGCTTCTTCATGGTCGGCCCTGGAGAGAAAGCCCCCACCCACCAAATCCGGCAGCACCACATCAAACATCAAACGATAAGTCTCATGGGCCGGATTGTCGTCTGCTGATCCATTGAACAGGACCGTCTCGCCCCGAACTGAGACGATGTCCAAGCCAAGGGCCGCGAGTTGGCCAGGCAGTCTGCGGCCGGTAAAATAATCGATGTCCCGGCGCGCGCCCCACTGAAACAGCGCTTGCCAGAGGCGTTTCCAGGCCGGGTGGTCATCGCAGAACGCCGGATGTATGTCCGGCTCGATGAAGAGAATATGACCGCCGGGACGCACCATGCGAACAAGGTTGCGCGCGGCCCCATCACGATCCGCGATGTGGTGATGAACCGCCCGCGCCACCGCCAGATCGAAGCGGTCCAGGTATTGCGGCGATTTTGAAATATCGAGCTTTTCGCTTCGGATCCTGGGGTGATTGATCTCGTCGATAAAGTCTGTTTGAAGATCACTGCAGAGAACACCGCCCCCGCTCTGCAGCCGGTCGGCCATCCATTGCGACACGGTGCCGAGACCGGCGCCAATCTCGACACACTGCCAGTCGGGCTGAAGGCCGATCCGGTCGAGTTCCTGGAACGTGAAGGGGTCCAGAAGAGAAGCCAAGACCGCAAGCCGCCGCCGCTCTTTTTCGTCATAGCCGGTGATGACGTATCGCATGCCCTTCCAACCTTCTCGCATCGCATGTTCATGCCGTGGAAAGGAAGATACCATGGCCCGGCTAGGAGTTCTGTGGTACCGAAACCCACCCTTACGAACTCTATCTCGACCTAAACGGCATTGCGCACCGGCGCACTAAGGGGTGCCGAAACCAGGGCCACAGACCCATCGAAACCATCAACCAATTCATCAAGCAAAATAATTAAAGGGGCACTATTATCAATTAAACAAATCACTTTTCCGAGAGTCGTCGCGCGCCTTTGCTACTGTTGCATCAATGTTAGCGATAGCCATCGCAAATGTATTGATACCTTGGATGTCAAAATAAATTTCGGACTTCAAGAACATATTTTCCGAATCATGAATTTTTACAATCAAGTTGGTTTGATTCCCGTCATTTGTTGAAAAGAATGTGAAAGAAATTTGATTTTTACCATCTAAGAGTCTGTTTGAGAACTCTGGTCAATGAGCTATACGCCTGAGCAAGAGGCTTCCCATGGCGACCTGGATCATGGCCTCGGAGACGTCGATGCGCTGCTCGTAATC
>JANQKX010000285.1 GCA_028280915.1 Kiloniellaceae bacterium | reverse complement strand
CTTGTTATTGACCAAGGTTGGCGCCACGCCTTTGCGGGTCACCACCTCGATTTTGGTTTGCAGGCGAAACCGCTCCGGCAGCAGGCTCCGCATGGCGTTGCCGCGCACCCATTGCGCCGCGTAGGAAACCGGCAGATAGCCGATGTAGAGGCCCGTTAGGATCATGTGGGCGACCCCTTCGATCTGGTGGGCGGTCGCGGTGGACGACAGCTTGGCCGTCAAGGGAGCAACCGTCTCCTCGATAAGGTAACCCCGGCGCACGTAATCGGCCCCGCTCAGGTCGCCGGGGATGTTGTGTTCCGGATCAAAAAACGGGTGTCCCGCGGCGCAATATAGCTCCAAGGGGTCACGGCAGAGGGTTTCATAAGCAAGGCCGGGCCGTTTTTGATGAAAAACGCCGACGCCGATCCCGATCCGCCCGTCCAGCACGGCCAACTCGATCTCGTCGGGCGCCAGGGTATGGATGTTGATGTTGACCTGCGGCCCCAGCTCCTTAAAGGCGACCAGGGCGGGCGAGAGGGGACTGGTTTTGTCAAACACCCAGTTGTCGATGACCGCCAGGGACAGCTCGCCAAAGAGCTGACCCCTTAAGGCCCCCACTTCCGAGCGGAAATTCTCCAGCGCCGAGAACAGCCTCTGGCAGGCCTCGAAGACCATTTGTCCCTTGTCCGTTAGGCGGAAGCCGACCCGGCCCCGGTGGCAGAGGCGCATGCCCAGCCGCGCCTCCAGGTCCGACATGTGGCGGCTGATCGTGGATTGGCCCACGTTGAGGCTCACCTGTGCCGCGGAAAAGCCCCCCATTTCCACGATCACCATGAACACCGACAAGAGGTGTAGATCGGTTCTGGCCAGTCTCTGGAAAGCAATGGAAGGCGCCGGGTCCATGAATGCATTTTAACTCATGTTAAGATATGTTATTTGATATTTTTTCTATATAAAAATCCAACTAACATCAATCCCATTCACGATCGGCAACAGATCAGCGTGCCAGCCGGTTTCACTCAGCTGGGTTTCCGATTTGTATCGCGGCGACTTTTAACGGGAATGACGATGATGGATGGTCAAGCAGCTAAGCCTTGCCCGCACGACTGGGGCATCGACAACGATTACGGGCCTTTACGGGACGTTTTGCTGGGCAAGCCCGAGTTTTACCGCTGGGTGGAGGCCGGCCCCTTGATCGGCCGCACCCTGGCCAACGCCCACAAGACCGGCGTCAAATTCGATCTGCAACAGGCCATGGCGCAACACGCCGAAATGGTTCGGATTTATGAGGCCGCGGGGGTCACCTGCCACTATCTGGAGGCGGACGAGGTCCTGCACCGGAACTTTTTCGCCCGGGATTCCAGCGCCATGACCCCTTGGGGGGCGATCATTTGCCATATGCAATTGAAATGCCGCCGGGCGGACTATGTGAGCGTCCTGAACTTCTATCAGGAAAACAACATTCCCATCTGGAAGTTTGTCACGGCCGGCCATTTCGAGGGCGGCGACTTCGTTATTCTGGAGCCGGGGGCGGCTTTGATCGGCTATTGCGGGGAGCGCTCCGAACAAGCCGGCTCGGAGCAGGTGGCGGCATGGGTGCGCGAAAAGGGCTGGGACGTGGAGGTGGTTCCCATCTCCCGCGAGTTCGTGCACATGGACGGATTGGTCGTCCCCCTCGCGCCCAAGCTTTTGGTGGCCTGCCTGGATGGCTTGGAAGGTTGGGTGGTCGACTGGCTGAAGGCCCGCGATTTCGACTTCGTGAACGTGGACTACGGTGAAGCCAAGAACCTGGGCGTGAACCTGGTCGCCCTGGGCAACAACAAAGTCCTTTCCATGAAAGGCGCCACCAAGCTGAACGACAAAATGCGCGCGTTGGGCTTTGAGGTTTTTGAGCCGGATATGTCCATGTTCACCTTGGGCGGCGGCGGTGTGCATTGCCTGTGCCAGGCCTTGCGGCGCGACCCGGTTTGACGGTTGGCTCCGATGGGCACTTTGGATGATATCCGGGTTGATGGCGACCGCCTCTGGCAAAGCCTCATGGAGATGGCGCAAATCGGGGCCTTGCCCGGCGGCGGGTGCTGCCGGCTCGCCTTGACGGATGAAGACAAGGCCGGACGGGACCTCTTTGTGCGCTGGTGCCGGGAGGCGGGCTGCCACATCACCATGGATAACATGGGAAACATTTTTGCCAGGCGTCCCGGTCGGGATGATGGCCGCCCGCCGGTCGCCATGGGCAGTCACCTGGATACCCAACCCCACGGCGGCAAGTTCGACGGTGTTTATGGCGTGCTGGCGGGCCTGGAAGTGGTGCGCGCGCTCAATGATCACGGCGTCTCCACCGGAGCGCCCATCGAGATCGTGGTTTGGACCAACGAGGAAGGCGCCCGTTTCGCCCCCGCCATGATCTCCTCGGGTGTCTTTGCCGGGCAATTCGATTTGGATTTCGCCCTGTCCCGCGTTGATGAAACGGGCAAAAGCCTGGGCGACGAGTTAAGCCGCATTGGCTATGCCGGCGAGGAAGATTGCGGCGCCCATGACCTGGCCGCCTTTTTGGAGGTGCACATCGAACAGGGCCCCATTCTGGAGCGTGACCAGTTGCCCATCGGCATCGTCACCGGCGGGCAGGGGCAGCGCTGGTACGATGTGACGGTCGCCGGGCAGGATGCCCATTCGGGATCAACACCCATGGCGGGCCGGCGGGATGCCCTGGCCGCGACCGCCGCCCTGGTCTTGGCGGTCGAGGAGATCGCGCTGCAAGAGACTCCCCATGGGGTGGGAACGGTCGGCGCCTTGACCGTGCGGCCCAACTCCCGCAACACCATTCCGGGCGGTGTGGACTTTACCGTCGACCTGCGTCACCCGGACGACGAAACCGTGACCCGCATGGGCCAAGCCTTGCGGGCCAGGGCCGCCCAGCTCGCCGCGGATCGCGGCGTGGACGTCCGGATTGACGAGATCTGGATGAACCCCTCGGTCAAGTTCGATGCCCGCTGCGAGCAGGCCCTGCGCCGCGCGGCCCGCGTTCTCGGTTATCCCCACAGGGATATGATTTCAGGGGCCGGCCACGATGCCTGCATGCTGGCCAGGAAGGTCCCCACGGCGATGATCTTCGTCCCCTGTAAGGGGGGCATCAGCCACAACGAGGCGGAAAGCGCCGAACCGGAAGACTTGGCCGCCGGCTGCAACATGCTTTTGCACGGCGTTTTGGCCCTCGCGGCCGCCGGGCTGCCTTGACCCGACCGTACCGTTGAGGTTAGAGTATCGTAAATTAAAACAATAGTTTTGTAATATAAAACTATTGTCCGATCCATTGTTAAACAGATGGGAGGCTTTCATGAAAAAGATCGACTATTTCACAGGACAGCTTGCCGCCGGGAAAATCTCACGGCGGGATTTCATGGGCCGGGCCTCGGCACTGGGGATCGGCGCCGTGGCCGCCTCCGGCCTGGCGTCCAAAACCCTGCGCGCCGCCGGCCCGAAAAAGGGCGGAACCCTGCGGCTCGCCTTGGGGACGGGTTCCACCACCGACTCCCTGGACCCGGCGACCTACAACGACACCTACATGCAGGTGTTTGGCCTGTCCTTTCGCAACAACCTGACCGAGGTGGATAACCACGACCAATTGGTCGGTGAACTGGCGGAGTCCTGGGAAGCGTCCGATGATGCCGCCCAATGGGTTTTTAAGCTGCGCGACGGCATTGAGTTTCACAACGGCAAGAGCCTCACGCCCGAGGATGTGATCGCCTCGATCCAGCACCACATCGGGGATGATTCCCAGTCGCCGGCCAAGCCCATTCTGGCGTCCATTGAATCCATGGCCAAGGACGGCACCAACTCGGTGGCCTTCCAGCTCAAGGAGGGTAACGCGGATTTTCCGTTTTTGCTCAGCGACTACCATGTGGCCATCATGCCGTCCGACGGTGAGGGCGGTGTGGACATCAAAGGCGGCCAGGGCACCGGCGCCTATGTGCTGAAGGACTTCGAGCCGGGCGTGCGGGCGGCCTTGGAAAAGAACCCGAACTACTGGAAGTCGGATCGGGGACACTTTGATGCCGTTGAAATCATTTCGGTCATCGACATCAACGCCCGCACCAACGCCCTGGTTACGGGTGAAGCGGACGTCATCGACCGGGTGGACTTGAAGACGGTCAACTTGCTGGGCCGCAACGAGGGTGTCCTGATCGAGGAGACCCAGGGCAACCTGCACAACGTCTATTCCATGTTCACCGATCAGGCGCCCTTCGACAATCCGGACGTGCGCCTGGCGCTGAAGTATGCCATCGACCGGCAGCAGCTCTTGGACAAGGTCCTCTATGGGCACGGCTATCTGGGCAACGACCATCCCATCGGCATGGCCAATGTTTATTTCGCCGCCGATCTACCCCAACGTCCCTATGATCCCGAGAAGGCCAAGTTCCATTTGAAGCAAGCGGGCCTGAGCGAGCTGAAGGTCCAGCTCCATGCCGCCGACGCGGCCTTTGCCGGCGCGGTGGACGGGGCGCTCTTGTACCGGGAAGCGGCCTTGCCTGCCGGTATTGACATCGAGGTCGTGCGCGCGCCCAACGACGGGTATTGGTCCAACGTGTGGAACGTCCAGCCTTGGGCGGCGTCCTATTGGAGCGGCCGGGCCACGGAAGATTGGATGTTCTCCACCGCCTATGAAGCCGGCGTTCCCTGGAACGAGACCCATTGGAACAACGCCCGCTTCAACGAGTTGCTCAAGGCGGCCCGCTCAGAGTTGGACAGCGATAAGCGCCGGGAAATGTACTATGAAATGCAGCAGATCTGCTCCGATGACGGCGGCGTGATCGCGCCCATTTTCTCCAACTACGTCTTTGCCACCTCCGACAAGATCGACCACGACGAACACATGTCGGCGGCGTGGGATCTGGATGGGGTGAAGTGCGTCGAGCGCTGGTGGTTCGCCTAGCGGCATCGCCGCGCTGGACGCGGTTGTGACCGGTGGCATCTAAATATGAGGCCGCCGGTCACGTGCAGGGAGATCTTTTTCGACCCCGACACGGCGGCCATGTAACGGGCGGCCGTGTGACGGAAAGCCGATTCCAGGGCGGATTTGACCGGCCCCTTTTGAGCAAAGCCGATCAAGCCAATTGAAAGTGGCGAGATCTTGTACTACCAAACTACGGGAGATAGGACACTTATGTGAAAATCAGGGGAACAGGCCCATGAAGGATGTGCGAATACTTGTGACCGGCGGGACGATCGACAAAATTCATGACCCCCTGACGGAATCCTTGGCCTTTGCCAAGGACGGCTCCACACAGATCCCCGAAATCCTGTCCTTCGGCCGCTGCGACTTCCCAAAAGTGCAGCGTATCATGTTGAAAGACAGCCTGGACTTCGAGGACGCCGATCGGGACGCGGTGGTGAGCGCCATTCAAGCCGCGGAAGAGCAAGCGATCGTCGTCACCCATGGCACCGGAACCATGGGCCAGAGTGCCCGTTGGGTCGCGCAACGGGTATCCGGCAAGACCGTGGTGTTCACCGGCGCCATGCGGCCCCACTCGCTCAGTTATTCGGATGGCCCCTTCAATTTGGGGGGCGCCCTTGTCGCCGTCCAGATTTTGCCGGCGGGCGTCTATGGCGTCATGAACGGCCGGATCTTCGCGGCGGAAAACCTCGATAAAAACACCGAACAAGGCCGCTTCGATCGATAGGTTCCGTTCGCTGAACCTGCTGTCCAAGTTCACTTATTAGACGTGTGATCCATCACCAAGTTTTAGTTGGTCCGGCTCGGTCTAACCAGCCTTGGCCAGGCCCCGTTGGCTGACCAAATGATCGGCGAGTGCCGAGCCGATCAGCGGCAAGCCCAGGGTTCGCACCGCCCAGACCATCATGGCCTGGTTGCTGGTCACCACGGGTTTGCCCAGGCGCCTTTCGATTTCGGGCACTGCCTCCACGGCGCGAAAATCCGTGCAGGAGATCACAATGGCCTCGGCCTCGTCACAGTCGGCCTGTTCGGCCATGGCGATGACGGTTTCCGGTATCGCCTCGGTGACCGCGTCGTTGCTCCACGGCTCGGGCGTGTCGGCGCGCCCGACGCAGCGCGGCCCGAAGGATTCGATGAAGCCGATGGCCAGGTCGTTGAGCTTGGCCACGTAAGGGGAGGTGAAGGCAAAGCGGGATATCCCCAAACCGGTGATGGTTTCGGTCAGGGCCGAGGCGGCCGTAATGGCGGGGACACCGGTCACATCCTGTATCCGTTGGCGAAACTGGGTATCGTAGGCGGGGCCCTGGGCCAGGGTGGCCGAGGTGCAGCCGTAAAGGATCGCCTCCGATTTGCAATAGCGCAGATCCCGAACCGTCTCGTCCGCGGCCGAATCCGAGTATTGCTGCATTTGCTTTTCGTCCGGTATGGCATCCACGTCGTAGCCGCCCGAGCGCACCACGTGCAGCGACACCCCTTGGGGGCCCAGCATGGCCAAATCCGGCTCCAGGTTGGTGTTCGACACCGGCACCACCACGCCGATGCGGGCCCGGCCGCGGGTTTGCCTGTAAGCTGTTGTCATGCTCTGCTCCTTTCTAGGACCGAATGGCTGGGTCTCGGACCGAATGGCCGGGTCTAGGACCGAAGGGCCTGGCGCCGGGACTGGGTCGCCGCCGCATCGACACTGCCGTCCGCCGACAAAACCACGCCGTAGACCGAGTCGAGCGCCTCGGCGCCGATCAGTCCTTGGCGAAAATCCCGGGCGACGGCGGCGGGCGCACGCGCCAGCGGGTCGCCATAGCCGCCCCCGCCGGGCGTCTCCCAGATCAGCAGGTCTCCCGCCGGGATCGTTTGCTCGCCCTTGCCCTTCAAGGCCGGGCCCGATCGCAGGGTGATCCGCCCCAGGGCCCCGGGCAGGGCCCCATCGCGCCCTTGGGCGGCGAACTTGGTGCGCTCCACCCCGGCGAACAGCAGGATCGGCGCGGCCTCGGCGCTCTCCAGTTCGATCCGCTGGCCCAGGCCGCCGCGCCAGCAGCCTCCGCCGCCGCTGTCGGTGATCAGCTCGCGGCGGCGGATACGCACGGGCGCCTCGCTTTCGGCGATCTCGGTCTGGGTGCCCAAGAGCCCGCTGGGGAAGGCGGTGGCCGAGAGCCCGTCCTTGCTGGGGCGGGCGCCCATGCCGCCGGAATGGGAAAACTCCGTGGCGAATTCCGTGGCGTTGTGGCCGTTGCGGGCCGCCTGAGCCACGCTGCGCAGGGGCAGGTCCCACAGGCAGGCGGCCCCTTCCGCCGGCGCGGTGCCCGGCAAGGCCGCGTGCACGCATCCCAGGACCAAATCCGCGACCATGTGCCCCACGTTGTGGCGCATGGCGACGGGGGCCGGATGCTGCGCGTTCAGAATGCAGTTGGCCGGCGCCTGGAAGCGGAAGGGAGACAGGGATCCCGCGTTGTTGGGAATGTCGCCGCCCAGCAGGCAGCGAATTACATAGACCCCATAAGCCTCGGCGTAGCGGATCGGATTGTTGATGCCCTTGGATGACGCGCCGGAAGACCCGGCAAAATCGACGATGATCTGGTGATCCAAAACCGTCATGGTCGCCTTCAACTTGATGGGCGAATCATAACCGTCGGTCATCACTTCATTGACGTAGGTCCCGTTGGGGATGCCGCGGATCTGATCCTCGGTCGCGCGGCGGGAAACCTCGAGAATATGACTGCCAAGATCATCCATCGTCTTGAGGTCGAACTCGTCCATCATCTCGACCAGGCGCAGGCCGGCCACGTCGCAGCAGGCGATCAGGGCATAGATGTCCCCTTCGTTGGCGATGGGCGAGCGGGAATTCGCCTTCATGATGTCCAGAACCAGGCGGTTGACCTTGCCGCCGTCCACCAGCTTCAGGGGCGGCAGGAATAGACCCTCGTCGTAGACATCGCTGCCTTCCGGCCCCATGCCCAGGCCGCCCAGGTCGTAGACGTGGGAGGTACAGGCGGTGAGCGCCACCACTTCGTCGCCCCGGAAAATGGGCGCCATCAACAAGACGTCATTCAGGTGCCCCGAGCCGATCCAGGGATCGTTGGTCAGGTAGACGTCGCCCGGCCTCATGTCCTCGACCGGGAAGTAGGGCAGCATCTCGGCCACGGCCATGGCCATGGTGTTGATATGGCCCGGCGTGCCGCTCTGCGCCTGGGCCAGCATGCGCCCGTCCAGGTCAAAAATACCGGCCGAGATATCGCCGCATTCCCGCACGATGGGGCTGAAGGCCGCCCGCATCAGCACCTGCCCCTGCTCCTCTACGACGGCGAGCAGACGGTCCCACATCACCTGAAGCTCGATGGCTGATCGGCTGTGGCTTTGAGACTGTTGCGTGGGTTCGGCGTTGATCTCCTCCATGAAGATCGCCCCGCCCGCATCGATGCTTGCCTTGAATTTGGCCGAGACATAGGTGGTGGTTTGCGGCTCGACGATCAGCGCTGGCCCTTGAAGCGTGTCGCCCGGTCGCAGGGACGACCGCCAATAAACCCCGGCCGTTACGGGCGCTCCGTCCTGTCCCAGGGTCAAGGTCTGGGTGCGCTCCGGCGCGACGGCTTTGGCCCCCGCGATCCCTTGAATGGGGGCCGACTTAGTCGGCAGGTTGGAAACGGCAACCGACCAGTTCATGATCTCGATTTCCATGCCGGGAACCACCCTGGCGAACTGCCGCGCGTATTCGCTTTCAAAGGCCGCGGTCAGTTTGTCCAGCGCGGCGCCATCCAGGTCACCGTCGGGGATGTCGATCTCGATCTCGTGGCCCTGGCCGCTATAGCGCATGAAGGCCAGGCGCCGGATCTGCAGGTCTTCCCCGGGCGCGCCCGCCGTGACGATCCGGGTGGCTTCCGCCACCATTCCGGACAGCAGGTCATTCACCGCCGCGAAGGGAAAGCTCCGCACCAAGGCGTGGTGGCTGCGGACGATCTCATAGGCGACGGGCGCGAAAAGGAAGCCGACGGCTGAGCCCACGCTCGGGTTCGGCGGCACCACGATCGACCGCACGCCGATCTTCTCGGCGATGCGCGCCGCGTGCAGGGGGCCATTGCCGCCGAAGGCAACCATGGTACAGTCGCTCAGGGTCTTGCCCTGCTCGACGGCGTGCATGCGGGCCGCGTTGGCCATGGCTTCGTCCACCATCTGCGAGATTCCGTCGGCGCCCGCCCGGGCGTCTAGGCCAAGGGGTTGGCCCACCTCCCGCTCGATGGCCGCCAGGGCCAGGTCCGGCTTCAGGGTCAGGCGCCCCTCGGCGAAGCGGTCGGGTTCGATG
>JANQKX010000273.1 GCA_028280915.1 Kiloniellaceae bacterium | reverse complement strand
AAAATTTCAAGTGATCCAAGCCCTCTTCCGCCGCCGCCATGGCTTCGCTCGGCGTCGCCACCCCGGGGAGAAAGGGCATATCGCAATCCGCCGCGGCTTGGAGCAGGGACAAGCTCAATCCGGGCGAAACGCCAAAAACCGCCCCCGCCGCCTTGGCCTGGCGCACATCATCCGGCGACCGGAGGGTGCCCGCCCCGACCATGGCCTCGGGCACCGCCGCGACCATATTGCCGATGGCCCGCAAGGCGTCCGGCGTGCGCAGGGTGACCTCTAAAACCGTGAGACCGCCCGCCACCAGGGCCGCGGCCAAGGGTCCGGCCTGATCGGCGTCCTCAATGATCAACACCGGGATCACCGGCACCTGGGCGCAAATCTCCGCCATGCGACGGGACCGATTGTCGGTCATTGTTTTCTCCTCCACGATGAAAGGGGCCGCGCCATCAAACCACCACGGCGGCCCCTTTGTCCGCCGAGCCGACCCGCGCCCGAAAGGCCTGGAAAAGCTCCCGGCCCAAGCCCTCGTGACTGGCGGAGAGATCTTCCCGGGCCAAGGGGCGGGCGGCGAACTCGGCCCCATCCACCAGCGCCGCCAAAGTCCCCGCGGCGGCATCCAAGCGCACCACATCCCCGTCCCGCAGCCGGGCGATCGGCCCGCCCTCCTCGGCTTCCGGACAGAGGTGAATGGCCGCCGGCACCTTGCCCGACGCCCCGGACATGCGCCCGTCGGTCACCAGCGCCACCTTGTGGCCCCGGTCCTGCACGACCGCCAGGGACGGCGTCAGGGAATGCAGCTCGGGCATGCCGTTGGCCTTGGGGCCCTGAAAGCGCACCACCACCACCACGTCCCGGTCCAAGTCGCCCGCTTGAAAGGCCGCCTTGACCGCCGCCTGATCGTGAAACACCCGGCAAGGCGCCTCGATAAAATGGTGCTCCGGCTTGACCGCCGAAACCTTGATGACCGCCTGCCCCAAGTTGCCGTTCAGAAGCCGAAGCCCGCCGGTTGCTTGAAAGGGATCATCGGCGGGGCGCAGGATCTGCCGGTCGCCGCTTTCGCCCGCGCCCGCTTTCCAGACCACCTGGTCCTCGCCGCCGTCCTCGGCCACCAGTTTGGGCTCTTGGGTGTAGCGGTCCAGGCCCGGTCCGGCAACGGTGGTCACATCCCCATGCAACAGCCCGGCGGACAAAAGTTCCCCGATCAAATACCCTAGCCCGCCAGCGGCATGGAACTGGTTCACGTCCGCCAAGCCATTGGGATAGACCCGCGCCATCAGCGGCACCACCGCGGAAATGTCGGCCATGTCCTGCCACTCCAGCAGGATGCCGGCGGCCCGGGCCATGGCCACCAGGTGCAGCACGTGATTGGTCGACCCGCCGGTGGCGTTCAGGCCCACGATGCCGTTCACAAAGGCCCGTTCATCCAAAACTTGGCTGACCGGCACGTAGTCATTGCCCTTGGCGGTGATGGCGAGGGCCCGGTGCGTGGCCGCCGTGGTCAGGGCATCGCGCAGGGGCGTATGGGGATTGACGAAGCTGGCGCCGGGCAGGTGCAGCCCCATGAACTCCATGAGCAATTGGTTGCTGTTGGCGGTGCCGTAAAAGGTGCAGGTGCCCGGCCCGTGGTAGGAGGCCATTTCCGCTTTCAGCAGTTCGTCCCGGCCGATCTCTCCGGCGGCGAATTGTTGCCGCACCCGGGCTTTTTCCGCGTTGGACTGGCCCGTGGTCATGGGCCCGGCCGGCACGAAGACCGCCGGCAGGTGTCCGAAGCTGGCCGCCGCCATGACCAGGCCCGGCACGATCTTGTCGCAGATCCCCAGAAACAGGGCCGCGTCATAGCAGTTGTGGCTGAGCGCCACCCCGGCCGCCAGGGCGATCACATCACGGGAGAAAAGGCTTAGCTCCATGCCCGGCTGGCCTTGGGTGACCCCGTCGCACATGGCTGGGACCCCGCCCGCTACCTGAGCGGTCCCGCCCGCCGCTCGCGCCGCCTCTTTGATGAGCTCCGGATAGGTCGCATAGGGCTGATGGGCCGAGAGCATGTCGTTGTACGCGGTGACGATGGCCAGGTTGGGGCCTTGCTCGTGGGCAATGGCCAGCTGGTCCGGCCCGCTGGCCGCGGTGACGTGGGCCATGTTGCTGCAGCTCAGGTGAGCCCGCGCCGGCCCGGCCTCGGCCGCCTTTTGGCAACGGGCCAGGTAGGCTGTCCGCTGGGCCCGCGACCGCTCCCTTATGCGCTCGGTGACGGCTGCTATCGTTGACTGCATGATGCTCTCTCCCGTGACCTTTGCGTTGGGATCTTGTCAGTTCCAGTCTACCGTTTCTTGCCAGTCGTCCTAGTCTCGACCGTCTTCCTAAGCCGAGATTTCCCGCCAGCGGCGCCCATCCCGGTGCAACAGCATCATCGCCTCGTCCGGCCCCGCGGTGCCCGGATCATAGGGATGGGGCCGATCATCTTGTTCTTCCCACCGGGCAACGATGGGATCGATCCACGCCCAAGCGGCCTCCACCTCATCGCCGCGCATGAACAGGGTCTGATCACCCCGCACCACATCCATGACCAAGCGCTCATAGGCATCCGGCATGCGCAGCCCCCGCGCCGCCAGGCGTTCCGCGAAGGTCATGTCCAGTTCAGCCGGCGCCAGACGCATGCCGCCCGGGCCAGGGTCCTTAATGGTCATCAACAAATTGATGCCCTCATCGGGCTGCAAGCGAATGATGAGCACATTGTGGTCAATCTGGCCGCTCCCTAGCGGGAAAATGGAATGGGGCACCTCTTTGAACGTCACGGCGATCTCCGACACCCGCGCCCGCAATCGCTTGCCCGTGCGCAGGTAAAAGGGCACGCCGGCCCAGCGCCAGTTGTCCACGCAGGTCTTGAGCGCGACAAAACTCTCGCAGTGGCTATCGGGATTTTCCACTTCTTCCAAGTAGGACGCCATGCCGTTGTCGCGCCCATACTGCCCCCGCACAACGCTTTGGGAATCCCCCAGCGGCGCCAGGGCATTCAGGACCTTCAGCTTTTCGTCACGCACTTCGTCCGGTTCAATATGGTTCGGCGGCTCCATGGCGATCAGGCACAACAGCTGCAGCATGTGGTTCTGCAGCATGTCCCGCATGGCGCCCATGGCATCGTAATAGGCGCCGCGCCCTTCCACCCCGACCGATTCGGCCACGGTGATCTGCACATGATCGATGTGGCGAGCGTTCCACAAGGGCTCGAACAAGGCATTGGCAAAGCGCAAAGCCATGAGGTTCTGCACCGTCTCCTTGCCCAAATAGTGATCGATCCGATAAATCTGATGCTCGTCGAAACACTGCGCCAAACGGCCGTTGAGCTGCCGGGCGGAGGCCAAGTCATGGCCCAGGGGCTTTTCGATCACAACACGAGTCTCCCCGCCCGCGAGGCCGGCCTGGTGAATCTGCGCGGCGATGGGCTCAAAAAGCCCTGGCGCGACGGAGAGATAAAACACCCGGGGCCTTCCCGGCACGTCAGGCACCGCCGCGGCCAGATCCTCCCAGCCCGCCTGAGAGGTGGCATCCAGGCGCAAGTATTCGAAGGCCGCCAAAAAGGCCTCCCGAACCGCCGCGTCCAGGTTTTTCGGCCCCACGAAGGCGTCCAGCGCCTCGGACACCAAGCGCCTCAGGGCCGTGTCATCGAGTGCACCACGGCCCGTGCCGATGATTCTGGCGCCCTGTGGCATCTGGCCCGCGTCCATGCGATGGTAAAGGGCGGGGATGAGCTTGCGCCGGGCAAGGTCGCCGGTGATGCCGAAAACCACCAGATCAAAAGGTTCAACAGGAACGACCCGTGCCACCATGACTGAACAAACCCCACACCAAAACGCACCTTGATCCAAGAATTTAACTCTTGTCCCGGAAATGAACAGGCACAAATCGCACAATCTCGACGCGGACCTCATCTCACCCCTGCGGCAGGAATAATATGCAATGGAAAAGGAACCGCCACAAAGGGTGAACCTGGTTGTGATGGGGGTCGCTGGCTGTGGGAAGTCCACCATCGGTCGCGTCTTGGCCGAGCGCTTGGACACCGCGTACATCGAGGGGGATCGCTTTCACCCCAAGGCGAACATCGAAAAAATGAGCCGGGGCATCCCACTGACGGACACGGATCGGGCGCCGTGGATCACGGCGGTGGGGGCCGCTATCGCGGCAAAGAAGGGTCCGTCGGTGACCAGCTGCTCCGCCTTGCGCCGCCTCTATCGGCAGTGGCTCCGCGATACCGCCGGCGGCGAGCTGTTGTTCGTGCACTTGGCCGGACGCCCGGATTTGATCGCCCAGCGCATGGCAAACCGCACGGGGCATTTCATGCCCCTCTCCTTGATTGACAGCCAATTTGAAACCCTGGAACCCCCCGGTGCCGATGAAAACGCCATCACGGTGACCATCGACCAGGACAGGGACGCCCTGCTCGCGGACATCCTACGCCGACTGACCGGCCATTTTCCGTGATCCGCACAGGAATCTGACCAACATGAAATTCGGCTTGATCGCTTCAGCCGGAACCCGCTATCTGGCTCTTTTGGTGTGACTTTTCACAGGCCCGTGGTAGCGTGCCGCGCGTTCTGAAAGCGGAAAGGCAAAAGAGATGGATTTGGGGATCGCGGGTAAAACGGCCATTGTGTGCGCGTCGAGCAAGGGCCTGGGCCGGGCCTGCGCCGAGTCGTTGGCGGCGGCAGGCGTGACGTTGATCATTAACGGGCGCTCGGCCGAGACTTTGGAGAAAACGGCCGAAGAGCTGCGCGCCGCCTATGATGCCAAGGTCACCGCCGTGGCCGCCGACATCACCACCGAGGCGGGCCGCACAGCGGTCCTGGCCGCTTGCGAGGCGCCGGACATCCTGGTGAACAACGCGGGCGGCCCGCCCACCGGCGATTTCCGGGAATGGGATCAGCAAATCTGGAACGATGCGGTCAACGCCAACATGCTGACCCCCATCTTCCTGATCCAGGCCACCATCGACAGCATGATCGAGCGGGGCTTCGGGCGGATCATCAACATCACCTCCGGTTCGGTGAAAAACCCCATCCCCACCCTCGGGCTGTCCAACGGCGCCCGCGCCGGCCTGACCGGCTTCGTGGCGGGACTGGCCCGGGATGTGGCCCGCCATGGGATCACCATCAACAATCTTTTGCCCGGCCCCTTCGAAACGGAACGGCTGCAAGGCAACATTGCCGAGAACGCCGAGCGGCAAGGCAAAACCTTCGAAGAGGCCCGCGGTGCCCGGCTGCAAACCAACCCGACCCGGCGCTTTGGTCGCCCGGAAGAGTTCGGCGCCTTTTGCGCCTTCATGGCCAGCCAGCACACCGGTTACATGACCGGCCAGAACATCCTTGTGGATGGCGGCGCCTATCCGGGAACCCTTTGAAGACCGACGACCCGCGCGACTAGAGCGAAACAACAGACCAGGTGCTTACGCACCTGATCCCACGTTTGCTCTAGCCTTACCATTTTTTGCTGTTGCTGTTCTCCACCGCCTCCAGGTAGTTGGCAGGCGCGAAATCGTCGGTGAGCAAGGTCCCCTCGGCCGCGTCTCTGCCGCTGCCCATCAAATCACTGGGATCCAGACGCACGGCCAAAAGGCCCGGCAAAGCATAGGGAAGCGCCAAGCGGGCTTGAACCTGGTCCGCGCGCTGCCCCAACGCCGCCTCGCTCAGCGCGGAGTCCGAGCCGGCCACGATGATCACGTTGGCGCCCACCTTATAGGGGTGCACGAAGTCGAACACGGAATCCAAGGTCTTCATGGTGCTGGGGAACAACGACGTGGCCGAGTGAACGTTCAAAACCGCCACCCCGCCCGCGTTAAGGCGGCGTTTGAGCAAAGCATAAAATTCCTGGGTCAGGAGGTGAAAGGGAACATAGCCGCCGCGAAAGGCATCAACGATAATGATGTCCCGCTTTTGCTTGTGGCGCAGCAGATAGACCCGGCCATCGGACACGGCGATCCGCAAACGTTCGCTTCCCTGTAGGCCGAAAAAGCGCTCCGCCGCCCCCACCACTTCCGGGTCCAGTTCCACCGCGTCAACGCGTAGATCCGGCACATGACGGAGCAGGTAGCGGCTGGTCGCCCCGCCGCCCATGCCGATCATCAAGAGGTCGGCGGGATCCTCCACATAGGCCAGGCCCACGGTCAACTGGCGGGTATAGGGCACCACGAGGTCCTCGGGCCGCCGCAGATCGATCACCGATTCGGTGTATTTCTGTCGGTAGCGGCTAAAGGACATGCGAATCTTCGAGCCGTCCTTGCTGATGAAGATGTTGTTGTAGAGGGATTCGATGTGTTCCAGATCCCCGTCCGGCTGCGCCAGAAGCTGGTCCGGGTCAAAGGCCCGGCCCTCACCGGGCACCATGACGGCGGCCAGGACCACGGCCGTGCCCGCCAACACCACGCGCCGTGTGAGCAGCGGAACCAGGAACAAGAAGCTGGCCCCCGCCAGAAGGGCCACCAGCGCCAGCCAAAAGGTGATGCTGCGGGTGCCGATGTGGGGAATGAGATAAAAGGTCGTGCCCAGGGTGCCCAAAATGCTGCCCAGGGTGGAGATGCCATAGATCCAACCCGCCGTGCGGCCGGACTTTTCCGTGCTCTCCAGGACCAAGCGAATGGCAAAGGGAGAATAGACGCCCATCAGGGTCAGGGGCAGGAACAAAAGCGCCATGGCGGCGGCCAAAGCGGCCATGGGAATGCTCTCCACCCACTCGAAAATCAGCTCGCACAGGGCGGTGGCGAAAAACGGCACCGTGGCCAGATAGATCGCGGCGGCGGCCAGAAAGGCGCCCAGGATGCGGATGTCCGGCCTTTTGTCCACGGCCCAGCCGCCGATAAAGTAACCGCAAGTCAGGGCCGCCAGGACCGTGCTGATCAAGGCCGACCAAGTGTAGATTCCGCTGCCGAAAAAAGGGTTGAGATAGCGGCTGCCCAACATCTCGAAAGCCATAATCACCGCGCCGATGACAAAGGCGTTGATGTAGATAGCCGCCACGAAAAACCGCGACCGATTGCCTGCCATGTTCCCCCGCTTGTTTGGACCTCATGGTTCGCCGCCGTTTGCTTGACTGCCCTGCGGCCAAGGCTTGGACAACGAGAAACCTAACTAACACATTCAAGGCCCATTGCAACGCACTGGCACCGTCCGGCATACCGAGCCGCCCTGCCATCCAAGCCCTTGTTGCGGTTGTTTGGGACGAACGGTATGGTTAACAATACAAAGCAAGGGCTCATCGAAGAGTTCACAGAACAAGCCTAGAGGCAAACCGATCTTGAAATTCGGTGAACAAAGGGGTGTTGGCCATGAACGGGAGACTCGGGTTAGTGGGCGCCTTTGTGGCAGCCGTCGCCATCAGCCTCAGTGTCGGCGCGCCGGCTCTTGGCGCCAACGGGAACGATGAGGCAGCGGAAATCGGGACTCGCTTGGCCGATATGCTGCGCGCCGGGCGTAGCGTGGTCTCGGCCAATCAGGACCTGATCAACGACCCATCCATCGGCGACAAAAATTTCACCGGTGACTTCTTGGTGGCCCAGGCCCAGAACCTCTATGCGGAGCGCACCGGCCAGCCCGCCTTGGATCCCAGTTTGCCCGACGATCAAAAACGATTGGTCGAAGCGCAAATCCAGGCCATGCGTATCGTCGTCGATGGCCATCAAAACGACATCAATAAGGAGGGTATCGGGTTCAAAGGCTTCATTCCGGCGGTTTTTGCCCGCTTGGTGAACGAGGAGTTTGCCGCCTTGGCCGGCGAGCAAGCACTGGTCCGGGTTACCGCCCCGATCGGTCTGGTCCGCAATCGCAAGGCACGCCCGGATGATTGGGAAAAGGACGTTTTGGAAAGCAGGCTTTTGGACCCGGACTGGGAAACCGGTGCCGCTTACACGGAGGTACTGGAATTCGAGGGCCGGCCGGCCTTTCGCATGTTGCTGCCCGAGTATTACCGGGAATCCTGCCTGAGCTGCCACGGGGGCCCCGTGGGCGAAACCGATATCACCGGCTATCCCAAGGAAGGCGGCAAGGTCGGCGATTTGGGCGGGGCCATCAGCATCATCATCTTTCAATGACCCCTCCCACGGGCAACCTGCACGCAAGCGCACCGGCCGTTGGCCGGCACGGCCTCTTGGGGCGCCTGGCGCAGCTGCCCCTTTGGGCCCGCCTGGTCATGCTGACCGCGGCCGGGCTGATCAGCCTGATCGCCTCCTCGCTTTATCTGCTCTCGGCGCTCAACCACACTGCCGAACGCTCGGCGGAGATGAAGGACCTTTTCGACGTGGCCGAGACCGCCGGCGAGGCCCACGTGACTTTCGGCGAGTTGCGCTACTGGCTCACCGACTTGTCGGTCAGCCTCTTGGTCGCCTCCGAGGTCAACGCCGAGGACGCGCGGGAAAAACTGGACGCCTGGCTCGGCCGGCTGGCCGCATACGACCCGGATGCGGTTACGCAAATTAGCAGCGACGTGGATGCCTATGTGAGCACCGCCTTGGAAGCCGCGGATGCCTATACGGACGGCAATCGGGTGATCGGCAACACCCTGTTGGCCCAAGCACGCCAGCACAGCGCCAAGGTGAATCAGGCGCTCGACGATTTGGAACAGTCGATTAGCAGGGCCGCGACCGCCCAAAGAACCCAGGTGGCGGAAAACGCGGATCATTCGGCCCGTGTCGCGCTCATCGTCGTCATCATCTTGGTTTTCGCCGGCTCGGCCATGACGGCGTTGGTCCTGCGCTCCATCGTGCGACCCTTGCACCGTCTCAACGATGCCATCGACGGTTTGATGCAAGAGCGCTACGACGTGGATCTGCCGACCGAGGGCCCCAACGAGTTGGGCGCCATGGCCCGCACCCTGCGCCTGTTCCGCGACAGCACCATGGCGCGGAAACGCCTGGAGGCCGAGGCGAAACGGCAGAGCGACATGGTGGCCACGGCCATCGAAACCATCGCCGACGGCTTTGTCCTCTTCGATGCCGACGACCGGGTCTTACTCGCCAACAGCAAGTACCGACAGATCTTCCCCGCCGTGGCCCCCTTGGTTCAGCCCGGCGTGCCTTTTCGCGAGATATTGGAGGCCCAGGTCAAAACCGACTTGGTAAGCCTCGACGGCCTGTCGCCGGAAGAATGGGTCGAGACCCGCTTGCAGCGCCACCGGGAACCCCATGGCTATGTGGAAGAACGGGTCTTCGGCGGCACCTGGGTCCGCATCACCAAGCGGCAGACCCCCGACGGGGGCAAGGTGGCGGTCTACACCGACATTACCGAACTCAAACACCGGGCCGAAGAGCTCGAAGTCGCCAGAACAGAAGCCGAATCCGCCAGCCAGGCCAAGAGCCAGTTCCTGGCGTCCATGAGCCACGAGCTGCGCACACCGCTGAACGCCATCATCGGCTACAGCGAAATGCTGATCGAAGAAGCTCATGACCTGGAGCAGGAAAGTTTCGTACCCGACTTGGAAAAGGTGGCCGGCGCCGGGCGCCATCTTTTGATGCTGATCAACGATATTTTGGATCTGTCCAAGATCGAGGCCGGCAAGATGGAGGTCTTCGTCGAGGATCTGTCGGTGGACGACCTGATCCGGGACGTGACCGGCACCATCGAGCCGCTAATGGCCAAGAACAACAACCTGTTTCAGGTGATACAAGACGGCCCCTTGGGGCAAATGCGCTCTGACCAAACCAAACTGCGGCAGAATCTCTTCAACCTGCTCAGCAACGCGGCAAAGTTCACCGACAACGGACGGATCGACTTGATCGCCGAGCGGCAAACCCGGGCCGATGGGGATTGGTTGGTTTTCAAGGTCCGGGATACGGGCATCGGCATGACCCCGGAACAGGTGAACAAGCTTTTCGCCGCCTTCACCCAGGCCGACGCCTCCACCACCCGCAATTACGGCGGCACCGGGCTGGGCCTGAACATCGCCAAGAGCTTTTGCCAGATGATCGGTGGCGACATCTCGGTGGCAAGCACCAAGGGAGAAGGCTCGACCTTTACCATGGCCGTCCCGGCCATCTACCACGCCCCCCTTGAGGTCGTTGAAAATGAAGCGGCCGCCGGGGACGATGACATGGAATTGGCGCCCGCCAATGACGTGCTCATCATCGATGACGAGCCCGCGGCGCGTCAGATGATCGCCGCCGCCCTGACCAAAGCCGGTTTTGCCTACCGGGAGGCGCCCACGGGCGCCAAGGGCCTGGAAATGGCGCGGAAAATGCCGCCCAAGGCCATCGTGCTGGATATCATCATGCCCCATCAGGACGGCTGGTCCGTGCTGAAGGCCCTTAAGGAAGATCCGGTTTTGTGCGAGATACCGGTCATTCTGGCGACCGTGCTGGCGGAGCGTGACTTGGGCCTGGCTCTGGGCGCGGTGGAGTACCTGACCAAGCCCGTGGACAGTGAAAAACTGCTGCGCACCATCGAGGGCCTGGGCAACGGCCAGACCGAGGTGCTGATCGTGGACGATGACAAGGTCTCGCGCGATCTATTGCGCCGCATCCTGGTGCGTCGCGGCTGGACGGTGCACGAGGCCCACAATGGCACCCGTGGCCTGGAACAGATGCAACGCTTGCGGCCCAGTATCGTCCTCTTGGACTTGATCATGCCGGAGATGAGCGGCTTCGAGATGCTGAAAGAAATGCAGCGCCGGCCCGATCTGCGCGACACCCCGGTCATCGTGGTCACGTCGAAAGACCTCTCCAACGAAGAGTTGGCATGGTTGAATGAGCACGCCGCTTCGGTCTTAATCAAGGATGCGGATACCCGCACGGAACTGGTGCATGAATTGGAACGGCAGATTCCAAAGGTGGCGGGCGGTGGCGCTTAAAAAAGCGTATCCGCCACAGCATAGATGTCTAAAAGAGGGCAAGAAAAATGGCGCGCATTCTTTTGGTGGAAGACAACGAGATGAACCGGGACATGCTCTCGCGCCGGCTGACCCGGCGGGGTTATGACGTCCTGATGGCCGAAAACGGCGCCTTGGCCGTTTCCATGACGAGCGCGGAAAAACCCGATCTGATTCTCATGGACATGAGCTTGCCGGTGGTCGACGGATGGGAAGCGACCCGGCGCCTTAAAGCCGATCCGGCCACCGCCGCGGTGCCGATCATCGCGCTGACCGCCCATGCCATGGAAAGCGACCGGCAAAAAGCCATGGAGGCGGGCTGCGACGACTATGACAGCAAGCCGGTGGACTTGCCGCGCCTCTTGGAAAAAATCGAGAGCCTCTTGGGATAGGAATCGCAAAACCGCCACGGCGCAACCCGGCCTCAAGTAAGTACGGCCCAGAGGTAACATGGCTCAAGATAAGGATTTTCGCCAACGTGCCTTTGCCGCCCAAGTGGCGGAGAACCTGGGCGGCCCGGCCCGCGCGGTGCTGGCCTATCAGGATTTGGTGGTGGAACAGGCCCGCGAGCTGGACCTGGCCTTTCTCTCCGCCGACTTGGAAAAGGTCAGCGCGGCGGCGGCCGAGCTTAATGTTCTGATCGACCAGTTGATCCAGACCGGCATAACCGCGGTGGACCCCTCGGACTCCGACGCCGAAGCCAAGGTCCGGCATGACCTGCGCACGCCGCTCAACGCCATCATCGGCTATTCGGAAATGGTGGCCGAAGAACTGGCTGATCTGTCCCACCACACCCTGCGCGGCGATGTCGAGGTGATCTTGGCCGAGGCCGGCAAGCTGCTGGGACAAATCGACAGCATCGTGGATTTCTCCCGCTCCGACAGCCCCCAGACACCCCACGGGGCGGCGGCACAGGCGCTCAGCATCGCCAAGGACCTGGAAGCGACGGTGGAAGTGGATTCCCAATCCCCCGGCGTGGAACCGGGCCGCATTCTGGTTATCGATGACGTGGCCAGCAATCGGGAACTGCTCCAGCGCCGCTTGAGCCGGGACGGGCACCAGACGGTCCTGGCCGCCTCAGGCGCCCAGGCCCTGGAACGCTTGCGTGAGGACACTTTTGACCTGGTCCTCTCCGACATCCTCATGCCCGACATCAACGGTATCGAGCTCTTGTCGCGCATCAAGATCCATCAGGACTGGCGGCGCATTCCCGTGCTCATGATCTCAGGCCTGCAGGACACCGAGGCGGTCATCCGCTGCATCGAAGCCGGCGCCGATGACTATCTCGTCAAACCCCTGAATCCGGTGCTGCTGCGGGCCCGGGTCAATGCCTGCCTGGAGAAAAAGCGCTGGGCCGACCGGGAACAGCGCTATCTGCGCCGCATCGAAGTGGAAAAGGAACGCAATGACGCCCTGCTCCACGCCGTGCTGCCCGGGCAGGTGGTGGCGCGCCTGAACCAAGGCGAAGACGTGATCGCCGATTGGTTCCAGTCGGCCAGCATCCTTTTCGCCGATCTGGTGGGTTTTACCCCGGTCGCCGCCCAGATGGCGCCGGCCCAGCTGGTCCAACGGCTGGAGCAGATCTTCAGCGCCTTCGACGGCCTGGCCAAGATTCATCACGTGGAAAAAATCAAGACTATCGGCGACGCCTACATGGCCGCCGCCGGCGTGCCGGAGGCGTCCGGCGACCATGCCGACCGGGTGGTGGGCCTGGCCTGCGCCATGGTGGAGACCTTGCAGCAGGTAGATCCCCACGACGTGCCCTTTCGCATTCGCGTGGGCATTCATACCGGGCCGGTGATCGCCGGGCTGCTTGGCCGCCACCGCTTCATCTACGATGTCTGGGGCGAGACGGTGAACATCGCCAGCCGCCTGGAAGGGGCCTGTCCGCCGGGCCATGTGATGGTCTCCCAGGCCACCCACGACGCCCTCACCGGCGACTGGATGTTCGACCCCCAGGGCCGGGTGGACCTGAGGGGGGTGGGCGGCATTCCCGCCTATGTAGTCCGCCAGTCCAGAACGGCGTGACGCCGGTCTGGGGTAACTAGCGCATTTTTGATACAATCCGCCCTGCCGGGTCACCGCGTGACCGGATTGAAGGCCAAATCGAAGGCCAAATCGAAGGGAGGTGCGGATGAGGGTCACACGAGCATCCCAATTCAATTGGCTCACAGCCGCGCGCCTTTGCCTCGCCCTTGTTTTTCCCGTTCTTGGTCAAACAGACCGGGTTGTGGCGCAGGGCCTGATCACGTCCTGCGGGCCGGTGGAGGGGGACTGGGCTTGGTCCACCGGCGGCGTTGTCACCATCACTTGGGACGGCCGCGCCCTCTGGGCGCCGCAGGAAGGGGCCGCGCCCGCCTTTGAGGGCGCCTGGGTCTGCGATGGGGCCACTCAGGAAATTCAAATCACTTGGCCCCAGGGCGTGACCGACAGCCTGCGTCTGGCAGATGACCAGCAGAACCTCGCGGGCCGCAATCAGCTGGGCGTGGCCATCACCGCCACCCGCCCCCAGGCACCGGAGCCACCCAAAGCCGCCGGACCCGTGCCGCCGGCTTGGGTGGGCACCTGGCTGTTGGAGATCTGGCTGCCCACACCTCAAGGCCCCATTCCCGTCGTGTGGCACATCCGGCCCGACGGCAGCTATGATGTGGAGGCAGGCGAGCTGAGCCATAGCGGCAAGATGACCGCTTTCGACGGCAAATGGCAGCTCGAAGCGGACACCTCGGACCATAAGGATCAGGGCAGCTATCAATTCCAGAACTGGGCCACCTTGATGACCCAGGGCACGCTGGGCCCCGGCCGCTGGCACCGCAAGGCGCCAAATCTGCGGCTTGAGATGAGCGCCTTTGATGAACAGCAATTGCCAACCGGTCTGCCCGCCTTGGTGACGCAGGCCCAAGCTATCGCGGCGGGCTGGCGGCCCGATGCGGAGCTGGTCTCCGTCAACTATGAACGGCCCGATTCCAACAATCTAAACGCCAAGCCGGAACTCAAATTGCGCTACCGCTCGCCGGCCACGGGGGCCGGCCTGGTGGTGAGCGCGAGCCCGGAAGGCAGCGGTTTTTTTGTGCATGACGTGGTGAACTGGGGCGGCGAGGAGATCCCGGACGGCTTTTTGGACCTGCCGGCCGTTTGGAGCATCGCCCGGCAACATGGACTCTTGCCGCCCTTGGACCGGGCGGGCCTGCGCATTTGGCGCCCCCAGCAGGGGGATCCGGTTCTCGCCTGGACTCTCAGCTCGGCCCGGGGCGAAACCCGGGGCATCAACCTGGATGCCGCCGACGGCAACAAGCTGGACGGGGATCTTTCCGGCTATATAGCGACCTATAACGCCCAGTGGCAGGCCGCCATCGCCGGTCTGAAGCGATTGTTCCAGCAACCGCGCCGCTCCAGCAGTTACAGCGACTTTTCCGATTGGGGCAGCAGCAGTTCGTCAGACTATGGCAGCGACGATGATAGCGGCAGTTCCAGCAGTTCCCACGATGGGGCTCAAAGCGCCTGGTCGTCCGGTGACTCGGCCGCCTACGACCGGATCATGAGCGGCACCCCCACATGGTCGGACTGTACCAACCACGGCGCCTGTTGAGCTTCCAGGTCCAGCTTCACTGCTCGAGCGATGGGCAAAAAAGCGGCGCCGCGCGTGCGGCAAAGGGCCACGGCCTCGCGCAGGGGAACACGAGGCCGTGACGGGGAGGGGCGAACCCACGACTTATAGGGAAAGCCCCGGGGGAGAGATTTTAAATGACCAACCGCAAGATTAGATGGCGCCGGCGGTCAGGGATTCCGGAGGATTGTTTTCCAGATCGCTATCGCTCAAGTTGACGATGATCGGCCAGTTGTGGTCGGCACCGCGGATGAAGCCGTCGGTATCGGCCAGCCAGCGCTCTTGAATGTCCTTGTTCAAATTCAAGAAGAGCTTGCCGTCAACGATACGCCAGGCATGGGGGTCGCCGTCGAACTTGCGGCCCATGGCCGTGCCGAAAGCGCAGTAACCACCATACTGAGGCGCGAACTTGGCCGGGTCGGCCTTGAAGGCTTCCAGGTTATCCACGTTGGCGAAACGGTATTCGGCACCTTCGTATTCCGCCACATATTGACTGTCGCCCTCGGTCGGGGCGCCGTCGGTGAAGTAAGCCACGACATCATAGCCGTGCACGGCATAACCGTCCTTGATGTTCACTTCTTCAGCCGCCTGGGCCAGCCCGGTGCCCAGCACCAGGGACCCCACGGCAAAAACCGCCGCCGTGGCGAGTTTTCCCAAAGATTTGATGAAGGAAGGCTTGGAATTGGTGGTGATTTCTTTCATTGCTCTGGTGTCCATTCTGAATAGGTTTCGGATCTGAGACTTAGAAGATGGCAGCTGAAAACAATAAATCGAAATATCGATTTTCTATTGATTTGATAAACGGCACCTATGGAAATCCGGCCACCAGGGGCCAAATACCCGTCCTGAATGGGATTTTGGCCCTAGTAAATGAGGTAACGTCTATGGAAATGCACCAGGTCCGCTACTTTTTGGCCATCGCCAAGACCCTGAACTTTACCCGGGCGGCGGAGCTGTCTCACGTTTCCCAGCCCTCCTTGACGGCGGCGATCAAAAAGCTGGAAGCCGAGCTGGGCGGTGAGCTCTTCCGGCGGGAGCGGAAGTTCACCCATCTCACCGACTTGGGCAAGCTGATCAAACCCCATTTGGAGCAGATGTACGCGGCCAGCGAGGCGGCGAAAGCGGAAGCGGAAAGTTTTGCCGTGCTGGACCGGGCCGAGGTGGATATCGGTGTCATGTCCACCATCAACCCCACGCAGATGATCGGATTCCTAACCGAGCTGAACCAAAAACACCCGACCATCGAACCCCATCTGCGCGAGGGCAAGGGGCAGGATTTGATCAAGGCCCTGCTCGACGGGGAAATTGATATCGGCTTGGTGAGCCTGCTGGACTTCCCCAGCCGGCTGCATGCGCTGCCACTTTATTCAGAAAGGTACATGGTAGCCTTTGCCCAAGGCCATCGGTTTGAGCGGGAAACCGCCGTGCCCTTCCAGGCCCTGGACGGGGAAGACTACCTGGTCCGACTCCATTGCGAGTTTACTGAACATTTCGAGGCCTTGGGTTTTGGCGAAAACCCCAAGACCAATTTGAAGTACTCCTCCGAACGGGAGGATTGGATACAGGCCATGGTGCTCGCCCGGGTCGGCTGTACGGTCATGCCGGAGTTTCTGCCCAGCCTGGAAGGCGTGCTCATGCGCCCCGTGGTGGATCCGCAAATCTCCCGGACCGTGTCTTTGGTCACGGTCGCCGGACGGCAGCACACCCCGGCGGTGGCGCAAATCATGCGCCTGGCTCAAACGTACTCCTGGCACCGGTGACACCTGTGCCTGTTTGACTCCAATCTAAAAAAGGGGGGAGCGGGCCGCGGGCAAAGAGAACCGTGAAACCATGCCCGTCAATCCCGCTTCCAATCCCCCGCCATCGGCGGGCCAAGAAGAGCAAGGCACCCAGGCTAGCCATGGTCCGCTTCGAACTTTTGTCCTTATGACCATTTGATGGGCTGAACTGGCGGCTTGGGGCAGACTTGAACCCGCGTCAAAAGGGCACTTCGGCCCGGGTCTTCGGGGTCTCTTGCGCGCGCAGTTCGTCGATCACCTTGGCGATGTTCCGGGCGATCGCGTCAAGCATGGCCTGTCCTTTTTCGGCCGTCGCCTTTGAGGGATCGCCGGAGATACCCTGGCTCGCCGTGTCGTTTTCATCGGCCGGGGGCTTGGCGGCGATCCTGACGACCGATACGGCGTTGCCCGAGAATTCGGGCTCGAATTCAAGTGGTTCGTCAAAGGCCGAGGGGCGCGGCGGCAAGTGAGTCTCGGCTTTGTCCAAGTTTACCAGTTCGGGACGCCAGGCCATCATGAAAGCCGTTTCCGATTCGCCCGCGTGATCCAAGGTGCCCGGGGCGCCTTCCTTGAGGGCGGCGATCTCTTGCTTGGCAACGAGACCCACATCCGCGACCACCACGAGGGCGCCGGTCTTATGGCGGATTTTCGAGGCGGCGATTTCCAGCGGCGGCAAGTTGGCGATCCGGTTGCCGTTGACGATGACGACCCGTTTGAACCCGTGGAACACCAGACTCTCGGCCATTTCCAGGGTGACCTGCGTGAGGGTTTCCGGCCTGAGGGTCATGGAGCCCGGATAGCCCAGGTGGTGGGGAGACCACCCCAGATGAAGCGGCGGCGCGATCAGCGCATGGCTCAAGCGCGCGGCGCCTTCCGAAGCCGCGATGGCCCAGCCGGTATCCACCAGCAAGGGCAGATGCCGCCCATGCTGTTCCGTCGCCCCGATGGGCAGGAGCACCACGTCGTCCTCATCCAGATAGGCCTGGATCACAGGCCACGAAAGCTCGTGAATCCAAGGAGACGAAGGGGAAGGTTTATTCATCGGGGCTCTACCTCACATCAGCGATAAACTTTTTGAAAACCTCGGTGTCGGGATGCGCGAACATCTTAGAGGGCTCTCCGGATTCCGCCACTTTTCCTTCGTGCAGAAAGACCACGGAGGTGGAGACCTCCCGCGCGAAAGCCATTTCATGGGTGACGACGATCATGGTCCGGCCCTCGGCCGCCAGGGACTGCATGACCTTGAGCACCTCCCCCACCAATTCCGGGTCGAGCGCGGAGGTGGGCTCGTCGAACAGGATCGCGTCCGGCTCCATGGCCAAAGCGCGGGCAATGGCGACCCGCTGCTGCTGGCCGCCGGAAAGGCTCGACGGATAGACCGTCATCCGCTCGTCGAGACCGACCCGGTCCAGCAGGGCTTCAGCCCGGTCCCTCGCTTCGTTTTTCGGCAGCTTCAAGACATACAAAGGGCCTTCCATGACGTTTTCCAGCACGGTTCGGTGGGTCCACAGATTAAACTGCTGAAACACCATGCCAAGGCGGCGCCTCAACATTTGCACCTGCTTTTTACTCTCGGCTTTGCCATGGCTGTGGGCGATCTCCTCGCCGTGGACGATCACCTTTCCCGATGTGGGCGGTTCCAGAAAATTGAGGCAGCGCAAGAACGTGCTTTTGCCCGAACCGCTTGATCCTAGAATGGAAACCACGTCATGGGGCATGGCCGTCAAGGAGACGCCTTTCAAGACCTCCAGGGTTCCGAAAGATTTGTGAACATCGATGGCTTGCACGACGGCTTCGGCGGCGCTCATATCATCCTCTCATTCCAGCGATCACCGCGCGGTCCTTGCGTTTGGATGCAAAGATCTGCGGGCTGATCGTGCGCTCCGAGATGCGCCACAGGGTCACGAATACGGTGGTGATGATCAAATAGATGAGCGCCGCCCAGGCATAGGCCGACAGATCGAAGGTTTTCGAGAAGATCAGACGTGTCTGTCCCATCAAATCGAACACCGTAACCACGCTTGCCAGGGCGCTGGCTTTCATCAGCAAGATGATCTCGTTGCCCAAGGCCGGCCAGGCGATGCGATAGGTATGGGGCAGGATGACGCGCCGATACTTCGTCCAGGTGCTCATGCCGATCCCATCGGCCGCTTCGATTTCCCCGTGGGGCACGCCCATGAGGCCGCCCCGGATGATCTCGATTTGATAGGCGGTCGAGTTCAGCGCGAAAGTCAAAAGGGCGCAGTTATAAGGCTCGCGGAAAAAACCCCAAAGGCCGACCTCTTGCAGAAGGGGCCGGAACTGACCCGATCCGTAATAGATCAGGAACAGCTGGGCCAGCATGGGCGTGCCGCGCACGAAGGAGACATAGATCCGCAAGGGAATCTGAACCGCGCGGGGGCCCTTCAAGCGCAGCATGGCCAGCGGCGGCGACAGCAGCGCCGCGATCGTCACCCCGAAAAAGGTCAATTGCAGGGTCACCAGAGTGCCCTCGAGGAACTTCGGCCAGTAGGTTAAGATGATGCCTTCGAAATCCATGACCTAGCTTCGCTTTACGCCCCGATTGGCATGTTTTTCCATTCTCGCCAAAACAACCTCCGAGCCAATGCTCATGAGCCAGTAGATCAAACATGTCACCAAATAAAAATCAAAGGGCAGTTTGGTGTACCCCACGGCGACTTTTGTCATGCGCATCAAGTCGTCGAGCGCAATGATGGAAACCAGCGCCGTATCCTTGAGCAGGTTGATCCAAAGGTTTCCCAAGCCTGGCAAGGCGAAACGCCAGACCTGGGGCACTTTCACTCGGAAAAATACCTGGGTGCCAGACATGCCGACGGCCAGCGCGGCTTCCACCTGTCCCTTGTCAAGGGCTTGGAAAGCCCCCCGCAGCACCTCACCGGCGAAGGCACCGAAGACCAGGCCGAGCGCGATGACACCGGCCAAAAAGGGACTGAATTCGATCGAGCCCCCTTCCGGGTCCCACCACGCGGCCAAGATATTCAGGAGAATACCAATACCGTTATAAACCACAAACAAGGTCAGGATCTCGGGCATGCCCCGCATGATGGTCGTATAGGCACGGCCCAGAAGGCGGAACGGCAAAAGGCTCGACAGCGACGCCCCGGCAGCGGCAAAACCCAAAGCCAGCCCCACGGGCAAAGAGGCGAAGGCCAACTGAATTGTGACAAGCAGGCCGAAGGCCAGCTCGTCGCCCCAGCCCTTTTCCCCGAATGAGAAAAGCTCAAGCATCGATAGCAACCAAAACCTTCCCGGCCCCCTATCGTGTCATGGAAGTTACCATCTCATTGGCGTTATCATCTCACGGGAAGCGGACCGGGAGCCGCGTCATGCCCCCAGTCCCTGTTCACATCCCCAGTCCATCAAAACACGTTTTACCAAAAGGGGCTTTGCAAGAGACCCGGCCCCGATCCCTTTCTCGTTTTACCCGGATGTGGCGTTGACCTCTATGCGGTAAAGTCCGTTGCCCCCCGTCATGTAGAGGTATTGCGTTCCCTCCTTGTCCGTCACAAACTCGGTGTTGGTCGGCCATACGTCGCCCGTGGGAAACCGCCCGAGCTCGCTTCCATCAGGGGCATACACATAGATTCCCGGTTCATCGATGCCAAAAAGGGCCACATAGATGTTTCCGTTCGAGTCCACATTCAGCCCATCCGGCCCGGCCGTATTCACATCCTGATAGCTCACCAAGATCTGTCGCGGCCCAAGGGTCCCGTCGTCCTGCATCGGGTAAGCCAAAAGGGCCATCAGCCCCGTATGGGTCGCCTGGTTTTCCACGTGCCGGGTGTAATCGGTCGAGTTGTTGTCATCGGCCGCGGCGATATAGAGTGTCTTTCCATCGGGCGAAAAGACCAGGCCGTTGGGCTTTGACGCATCCGAGACCACCAAGGTGACCGCGCCATCCTCTTCGATGCGGTAAACACCTTGGACCGGCTGTTCGATGGATTCATATCCCGCATAGCGCGGATCACTGAAGTAGACCTTGCCGTCCGGGCCGACGGTGACATCGTTGGGAGAGTTGAGCCGCCGGCCGGCATAACTGTGGGCCAGGATATGGGACCGGCCGCTCTCCATGTCGATTTCGGACACCCGGCGGCCCCCGAAATCCGCGCCCTGGGCCACGATCAGGTTTCCGGATGGCGCAAAAAACAAACCATTGGATTGACCGCTTGGTGACCGGAAGGTTTCCGTGTTGCCCGTGGCCGGGTCGAATTTAAGGATCGCCCCTTCCTGAAGGCCGCCATCGGCGCAGTCCGCCGTGGAGGTGATGTCGCTATAATAGATCATCCCATCGGGCCCGGCGGCGATGCCTTCGGTGAAACATTCGGCGGTCGAAACCAGCTCCCACTCGGCACCGGGCGCGGCGATGCCATCCAAACCAACCGGGCTGGGCAGACCGCCGGACTCGGCTTGTGCCGACGAAACCGCGGCCACCGAAAACACCATGGATGCCAATAGCCCAGCGGATACCAACAGCCCAGCCGACGGGGCTTCCGTGCAAAATCGTGTCATTTTTTCCTCGGATAAAAAGATCAATGAGGTGACAGCAAGCCCGTTCGACAAATCCGTTCGGCAGGGCCTGCGTCTAAGCAATCCCAATCAAGGGGAAAAAAGGCGGCTCGGCCTCGCCCTATTATTCCGCCTTCATCGTATAGACGTTGATGGTGAAGTACTTGTCGTTGATCTTTTTGTAGGTGCCGTCGGCCAGGATCTCGGCCAGCGCCTTGTTTAGGTTTTCCCGAAGCGCGTTGTCTTCCTTGCGCACCGCGATACCGGTACCGTCGCCGACGAACTCCCGATCGGTAATGGGTTCACCGACGATTTCGCAGCAGGCGCCGTCGTCGGTTTTGCTCACCCAGTCAACACTCGGGATCACGTCCCCGACCATGAGGTCCAAACGGCCATTGGCCATGTCCAGATTGGCTTCATCCTGGGTGCCGTAAAGGCGAATGTCCGCATCCGGATAAACCTTTTCGATGAAGGCCGCCTGCGTGGTCCCCGACTGGGCACCGATGACCTTGCCCGCCATGCCCTCGGCCGAGAAATCGGTTATGCCCGCTCCTTTCGGGGCCACGTGGGTCATGGCCGCGGCATAGTAGGGATCGGTGAAGGACACCTGCTTTTTGCGTTCGTCGGTGATGAACATGGAGGCAATGATAAAGTCATACTTTTTTGCCAGCAGACCGGGGATGATCCCGTCCCAGTCCTGGGCCACCAATTCGCACTCCACCTCCATGCGCTTGCACAGTTCGACCCCGATATCGATATCAAAACCGGCCAGATTGCCCGAAGCGTCAATGTAGTTGAACGGCGGGAAGGCACCCTCTGTCCCCAATTTGAGCTTGTCGGCGGCGCCCGCCGGCAGCGCAGCGACTGCCAGGCCCATGGCCAGGCCCGCCGCCATCAATCGACCGTATTTCATCGTCTTCTCCCCTTTTCATGGTTGTTCGAACCCGGCCGGGCGCCGCCCGATAGCGATGCTTCGGACAGCAAGGTCCGCAGGGCCCGGCCTTATCCTTCGATTTCTTATGAGATCGTAGGGGACGAAACGGGGAAATTGAATTTCGAAAATCGAAAGTAAACTTCTGCCCCGCCGAAAGACACGCCAGTTGGTGTCTTGATCGAATCAGAAGTTCGTCCGGTGCTTGCCATTTGATGCCGCGAACTTCTGATTCGGAACACTAGGTTTCCTTTTGCCCTCAACTGCTCGGCCGATGGGCGATGAATTCGATTTCAACCTTCGCGCCAATGGTCAGCCCGGCGCAGATCGTCGCCCTCGCCGGCGGTTTTTTCGGAAAGAATTCCGCGTAGACAGCGTTGAACGCGTCAAAATCGTCGGGGTCGGGCAGGCAGATGTTGACCTTCACCACATCCTCTAACGTGCATCCCGCCTGGCGCAGAATTCCCTCCGCCACACTGAGAATTCTGCGGGTTTCCGCGCCAATGCCGCCGGATACGATCTCCATATCGTCGCCAAAGGCCACAAGGCCGGACAAAAAGATAAAATCTCCGGCCCGGACATAACTTGAATAGGGCAGCCCCTCTTCGCTGGGCACCCCGTGTTCACGATCGAAGATAGGGTCGATCATGTCGCTTCCTTTCATTTATTGATGGCGTTGAAAAAACGGTCGCGGGAGATGTTGCGCCCGCTGATCACGACGATGGCCTTGCGGTGGTTTCCCGCGGCAAAGTCCGTTGAGAGAACGGCGGCCAGGGCAGCCGCGCTGCCCCCCTCCATCACCAGGCCCTCGGCATCAAACAACAATTTCATGGCGGGCCCCAAACTATCTTCGGGCACCAGGATCGCCCGGTCCATGAAATCGCGCACGATGGGAAAGGTGTATTTGTTGTTCAGGCCGATGCTGCCGCCGATGCTGTCCGCCAGGCTGGGCGGCTCTTCCACCGTGACGGGCCGCCCCGCTTCCAAGCTTCGCACCATGCCCGGTTCGATTTCCATGGAAGCGCCGATCACGTCTATTTTGGGCGAGATTGTTTTGCTTGCCAGCGCAATCCCCGACAGCAGGCCGCCCCCCGAAAGAGGCGCGACGATGGCATCCACATCCGGCTGCTCCCAAAGCGCCTCGACGGCCACGGTCGCCTGCCCGGCAATGACTGCGAGATCATCATAGGGCGCGATCCAGGTGAGGCCCTGTTCCACGATCTGTTCTTCGGCGAAGGCCTGGGCATCGTCTTGCGTTTTACCCACGACCCGCAGGTCGGCACCATAGTCCAGTACGGCCTTGCGTTTGTTCTCGGGCACCAGATCGCAGACGCAGATCGTCGCCCTTATGCCGAGCTTCTGGGCAATATAGGCGACGGCCCGGCCATGATTGCCGCTGGAAACCGCGATGACACCGCGCTCTTTTTCTTCATCCGACAGCTGCAGCATTTTGTTCGACGCGCCGCGCAGCTTGAAGCTTCCGGTGACCTGCATGGTTTCCAGCTTCAGCCAAATCTCGCATCCCACCGCATCGGAAAGGGCCGGCGAGTAGATTAAGGGGGTCGGCCGAGTTAGGGCGGCAATACGCCTTTGAGTCGAAAGCATGGTGCTCAAAGACAGGATTTGGCTCGGATCGGGCGCCTTTGTCATCTAGGGGTCGCCTCTCCGCTGCTTAGACCCAAGCCGGCCGGCATATCGCCCAGGTAAGGTTCACTCATCGACAAGAGCTGATGCCGAAGGGTCGGGGCAAGCGGGGCGAGGGGCGGACAAAGCGTGCGCCAGGCGCTGACACCCGATTTATGCGCCATGAGCTCCTTGACGGCTTCCACAACAGGAAACTTCAGCAGGG
Source organism: Kiloniellaceae bacterium (assembly GCA_028280915.1). Taxonomy (GTDB): domain Bacteria; phylum Pseudomonadota; class Alphaproteobacteria; order Kiloniellales; family Kiloniellaceae; genus JANQKX01. The sequence continues at coordinate 4,770 of JANQKX010000273.1, read as the reverse complement.
TGTTTTCCCAAAGCCCAACCAGGGTCTCTTGCGCCGCCCGCGCCTCGGGCCGATTGTCCTGCCATCCCTTCGCCACCTCCTGCAGCAGCTGGGGCGTCAAATTGGCCGTGGCGGTGATCGCCCCGGCCCCGCCCGCTTGCAAGATCGGCCACAGCAAGTGGTCGTCGCCCGAGAACACCCGCAGCTGGGGGAAGGCCTTTACCAAAGCCGCCATGTTGTCCCAGGAACCGGAGCTATCCTTGATGCCGGCGAACACGGGCCCGAACGACGTCAGCAGGCGCTCCACCAAGGACGGCTCAATGGGCACGCCGGTGATTTCGGGAAAATGATACAGGAAGATCCGCGCCTGGTCCGTTCCGATACCCTCGACAACCCGGCTATAAAACTCAAAAACGCCGTTTTCCCCCGGCGCATTGAAAAAGAACGGCGGATGAACCAGGACCCCGTGACACCCCAGACTCAAGGCGTGCCGGGACAGACTGACCGTATCACCGACGGAGCAGCAGCCGGTCCCCACGATCACGCGCTGGGCCGGGAGTCCGCCTTCCACCAGGGCTTCAAGCGCCGCCATCCGGGCGGCCAAGGGAACCGAGGCGGCCTCCCCCGTCGTACCGAAAACGGTGACCCCATCACAGCCGTTCCGCAAGACCCAGGCCGCGTGATCGAGAAATCGCGGCTGATCAACCTGACCCTTGTCATCGAAGGGCGTCACCAAGGCCGCGCATAACGCTGGATCCGAACTCATTCTCCCACCTCGCCATTTTAAAACCAGGATGCATGGTAGCCGCCCGGAGCCGGATGTTAAATCCAAGACTTCGCAAGCTTAGTATCCCGGAATTGAAACTATCGTGTTTTTGCGCCGCCGCACGGCCGGCAGATCATCGATGGGCCTCAATGGCCGCCAGGAACAACGAAACCCGCGGATCGTTGTGATTTTTCCGGTGCAGGGCGCTGATGGGCGTCTTGTAAGAGTAAAACTCGGGCAATATCGTCCAAACCTCGCCCTTCTCCACCCAGTCTTCACAAAAATGCCGCGGCAGGTAGCCGATGTATTTGCCCGTCAGTATCAGAGCGAGCAAGGCTTCCATGTTCGAAACCGAAAAACTCTTGGAAAATTGAGCGTTGTCCAGGTTAAAGCTCTCGTCCTTATAGTTGCGGGCCGCATAATCGGACTTTGAGATGGCTGCGTCGGCCTGGCGCCGGTCGGAAATGCCGAAGGCCGGATGCCCCCGGCCACAGCACAAAAGTTGGGTTTCATTGTAGAGTTGGGTTTTTTTCAAGGCATCCGAGGTCTCGCGGAACGGCCCCACGGCGATGGTGAGCTGCTTTTCCAGCATGGCCTGCTCCATTTTAGGGGGTGCCATGATGGTCAGGTTCACATGAAGCTTCGGCGCCGACTGGACAAATTGCCGGATGATCAAATGCAGGGGGCAGCGGTAGTTGGTGACGATGGCGTCGTCTACGGCAATGGCGATCTGGCCATGAAGATCGCCCACGTACTGATGCACGGCGTCTTGAAACTGATCGATGGATTCAAAAAGCCGTCGAAGTTCCCGGAAAACAAGCCCGCCGCCTTCCGTCAGCTCGAAACCGCCGCGGCCGCGCTCGCACAGTTTGAAGCCCAAACGCTGCTCAAGCTGGGTCATGGCCGAACTGATGGCCGGCAAGCTCATGTTGAGTTCGTACTGAGCAGCCGAGAACCCATCATTTTTGACGATGGCATAAAAAATCCGCAGCAATTTCAGATCGATATCAGCAAGCTGGGGAAAGGCGCGGGATTTAACGGACATTGTTTTGATGAATCAGCGTTTGAAATTCAACCGAAAGGCTCGCGGTGACCTGCGGTTTCGAGCGGGCGAGACAAGGATTGTTTGAGAGAAACCCAAACTGTCAAGGCCCCATTCGATTTCTGTCGCCCAAGGGCGGCCTGCCTCTGCTTGATCCGGTTGCGGGAAACGGGATCATCTTAAGAGCTTGTTTTCCGCCCCACCTCCCCGGTGCCGAACCGGATAAAGAGCGCGAGCAGGCAGCGCGACAGTATGGGATTTTCACCTAAAGGCCGTTTTACGGAGGCCCACCGCAGAAATGACCCGGAAGGCAGAGGCAAATCGGGGATTTGGGAGAGCCCCGAGAAAACGGAAACTCGAGGCGAAATCAAATCGGAGGTTTGGTGGAGCCCCAAGAGAAAACAGAAACCCGAGGCGGAGACAAATCGAAGATTTGGTGGAGCCGAGGGGAGTCGAACCCCTGACCTCTACAATGCCATTGTAGCGCTCTCCCAACTGAGCTACGGCCCCAAATAGGTGCTGCCACGGGGCCGGCACGGGGCCGGTCACGACAGCTTGCGGGTCGGGAACATAGGAATACACCCGCACCAAGGCAAGAGAAAATTACAGCTGCCGGAAATTTAGGGTCCCGGCGAAAAATCGGCGGCCCTAAACACGGATAAACCCACCACATCGACCGACGGCCGCCGCCCGGCCCGCCCTAACGGGCCAAGCCCCATCCCCGAGACCAAGCCAAAACAGGGCTGGGCCAAAACGGAATTAGGCCAAAGAGCCGAAGCTTAGAGGCCCGACCGGGCCTTAGGACTCCTCTTCGTCCTCCTTGGCCACGACAACATCGCCCAGATTGTCGTCGTCCATGTCGTCCTCGACCAGGAGGTTTTCGTCGTCGCCATCAGCCACGTCTTCCACGTCCTCCAGATCATCATCGGATTCCAGCAGATTGTCGTCACCGTCCGCCGCCGGCGTGGGCACCACCTTGGGGGCCGCTTTGGGCGCCGGGGCGCTGCGTGAAGACCGTCGGGTCTTCAAAAGGGCCTCCGGGTCGAACTGCGCCCCACAGGACGGACAGTTAATCGGATCCCGTTTCATGTCATAAAACTTGCACCCGCAACTCTGACAGCTGCGCTTGATGCCCCACTCCGGCTTTGCCACGGCAACACCTCCCCGAAGACTGAAAACGGCGTGGCAATTGCCACGATCGGCCCACACTGTCAAAAGGTAATTAACAGAAATTTGTGCTGCGGCCCGCTTGTGCTAAACACGGGGCCGAAAGCAAGGCCTGCCCACCTTATTAAGGACACTTTTGACCGTGACACCTCTTACCGCTCACCCCTGCGAGGCGCTTTCGGGCCAGGTGACCCTGCCCGGCGACAAATCCATTTCCCACCGCGCCTTGATGCTGAGCGCCGTGGCGGTCGGCCCGAGCCAAATCTCCGGACTGCTGGAAGGCGAGGACGTCTTGTGCACGGCCAATGCCCTGCGCGGTCTGGGGGCGGAGATCCAGCGCGGCGAGGATGGGATCTGGCGGGTCTGGGGACGGGGCGTGGGCGGCCTGGCCGAACCCGAGGACGTACTGGACATGGGGAACTCGGGCACCGCCGCGCGCTTGTTGCTGGGGCTGCTGGCCAGCCATGATCTGACCGCGGTTATGACCGGTGACGCCTCCTTGCGGTCCCGGCCCATGGCGCGGGTCATTCGGCCCCTCAGCGACACGGGCGCCCAGTTCCTCAGCCGTGCCCGGGACCGCCTGCCCTTGGCCGTAAATGGCACGGCCGAGCCCATGCCCCTGCGCTACCGCCTGCCGGTGGCCTCGGCCCAGGTGAAATCGGCCATCCTCCTGGCCGGCCTCAGCACCCCCGGGGTCACCGAGGTGATCGAGCCCAGCCCCAGCCGGGACCATTCCGAAATCATGCTGGCCCATTTTGGCGCCCAAATCGATTGCGCGGTGATCGATCCCGGCGAAAGCCAGGCCGATGAAGCCCTCAAGGGCGTGGGACCGACGGCCCGCCGCATTCGCCTCATCGGGCAGCCGGAACTGACCGGACGGGATCTGCAGGTGCCCGCCGACCCCTCGTCGGCCGCCTTTCCCATGGTGGCCGCCCTGACCCGGCCCGGGTCGGATGTCCTTTTGCCCGCCGTGGGCATCAATCCCCTGCGTTGCGGCCTGATCGCCACCCTGCAGGAAATGGGCGGCGATATCAGCTTGGAAAACCAGCGGGATTTCGCCGGCGAGCCCGTCGCGGACCTGCGGGTCAAAGGGTCTCGGCTGCAGGGCATTGAGGTGCCGGCGGAGCGGGTGCCGGCCATGATCGACGAGTTTCCCGTGCTCGCCGTGGCCGCCGCTGCGGCTTCGGGCACCACGGTCATGCGCGGCCTGGCCGAGTTGCGGGTCAAGGAAAGCGACCGCCTGGCGGTCATGGCCCGGGGCCTGGCCGCCTGCGGCGTCGAGGTTGAGGAGGGCCAGGACAGCCTGACGGTCACCGGTGCGGGAAACCAGACCGCCGGCGGGCGGCCCCGGGGCGGCGGGCAGGTCCAGACCCACCTGGACCACCGCATCGCCATGAGTTTTTTGGTCCTGGGCAGCATCGCCGATCAGGCGGTGACCGTGGATGACGGCGCGCCCATCGAGACGTCCTTTCCCGGCTTTGGGGATCTCATGAACCGGCTGGGCGCCAGGATCGAACCGGCCCCCGACCCGGCCCCCGGCACCTCCGGCCCGGCGGAAACGGCGGCATGATCATTGCGGTCGACGGCCCGGTGGCGGCGGGCAAGGGCACTTTAGCGCGCCGCCTGGCCAGCGCTCTGGGGCTGGCCCATCTGGACACGGGTATGATTTACCGGGCCGTTGGGGCTCTCCTGCTGGCCCAGGACAAGGATCCGGGCGATGCCGAGGCGGCCCTGGCCGCGGCCCGCGGCCTGACCCCTGACGACCTTTTCCGGTCCGACCTGAGGGACGAGACGGTGGGCCAAGCCGCCTCCATCG
>JANQKX010000020.1 GCA_028280915.1 Kiloniellaceae bacterium | reverse complement strand
GGACTCGGGCGAAGCCACCATCGAGCTGGCGGAAAGCCTGGGGGCGCTGGTGATCACCACCAATGCCGGCAAGGGGGTGGTGCCCGAATCCCATCCCTTGAGCCTGGGCTCCTGCCTCTCCGCGCCGGCCGGCCGCGACGCGGTGGCGGCGGCCGACGTGGTGCTGGCCCTGGGCACGGAATTGTCCGAGACCGACACCTGGGTCGAGCACATGCCCATTCCCGGCCAGCTCATCCGGGTCGACATCGATGCCCGCAAGCTGAACGACCTCTATCCGGCCAGCGTGGGCATCCTGGCCGACGCGGCCTTGACCGCCGAGGTGCTGGCCGGCGTGACCGACCGGGCGGACCGGGACCAGAGCATCACCCAAGCCAAGCAGCGCCGCGACCAGATCCTGGCCAAGATCACGGCCCAGCGTACGCCCCTGGAGCAGATCCACGACAGGGTCCTGGCCGCCCTGCGGGAGGTTCTGCCGGCGGAGACGATCCTGGCCACGGACATGACCCAGCTGGCCTATTCCTCCTATATCGGCTTTTCCATGGAGCGGCCCCGCGCCTGGTTCCACCCTTGCGGCTTCGGCACCTTGGGTTACGCCCTGCCCACCGCCATCGGTGCCAAGCTGGCCCGGCCCGAGGTGCCCGTGGTGGCCATCGCCGGGGACGCGGGTTTCCTGTTCACCGTGCAGGAACTGGCCACGGCCGTGGAAGAGGAACTACCCCTGATCGTCATCCTGTGGAACAACGACGCCTTGGGCGAGATCCGCGACGGCATGGTGGCCCGCCAGATCGCCCCCATCGGGGTGTTGCCGAAAAACCCCGATTATCAGATGCTGTGCAAGGCCTTTGGCTGCCATACGGTCAAGGCCAGCGGCCTTGAGGATTTCAAGGCCCAGGTGTCGGCCGCCTTGGCCCACAAGGGGCCGTCGGTTATCGAGCTGCACCAGGACTCGGTGACGTAGTTCGTAACAGGCGAGGGGGGCCGTCATGAGCGCGGAAAAGAACAATCCCATCCACTTAGGCGGCCTGGATCACATCGTGCTGCCGGCCCATGACCTTGAGGTGATGCTGGCCTTTTACCAGGACGTGCTGGGCTGTGCTCTGGAGCGGGCCCGGCCCGAGATCGGTCTTTATCATCTGCGCGCCGGCTCTGCCCTCATCGACCTCATGGACCGGAGCGACCGGCCGGCTGAAAAGGGCCTGGCGGAGCATTTCTGCTTGGCCCTGAGCGATTTCGACGGCCCGGCCCTGATCCGCCATCTGGAAAGCCACGGCGTGAAGGTCGGTGACATCGCCACCCGCTTCGGCGCCACCGGCAACGGGCCGTCCCTTTATCTGGAGGACCCGGAGGGCAACATGGTCGAGCTGAAGGGGCCGCCGGGCGCCTAAACTTGAGCCTATATACTCTGAGCTTAGATGCTGAATGCGAAAAGGCCCGGCGTTGCTGCCGGGCCTTTCCCAATTTGAACCGCTAAAACGCGTTTTAGCTGGCGCTCCACCAGCGTTCGGCGTTTTTGTGGCCGTCCAGTTCCCAGTTGTTGGCCATTTGCTCCGGCAGGACGATGTCCTTGGTGGCCGCATGGGTGTAGGCCATGAACAGCGGGATGATGGAGCCGCCGTCGTCGTGCACGATGCGCTGCATCTCCACATAGAGTTCGCGGCGCTTGGCCGGGTCCAGCTCGCTGCGGGCTTCCACCAGAAGCTGGTTGAAGCGCTCGTTTTCCCAGCGGCCTTCGTTCCATTCGGCACCCGAGGAATAGATCTGCGAGAAGATCCAATCCTCCGTCGGGCGACCGCCCCAATAGCTGCCGACCCAAGGCTTGACCAGCCACACGTTGGACCAATAGCCGTCGTTGGGCTCGCGCACGATGTTCAGGTTGATGCCGGCCTTTTTCGCCGCCTCGGCATAGAGCTGACCCGCGTCCACCGCGCCTTCGAAGGCGGTGTCGGAGAGGTGCAGGTCCACCGTCAGGTTTTCCATGCCGGCCTGCTTCAAGTGGTGCTTGGCCTTGTCCGGATCATAGACCCGCTGCGGCAGCTCGTCCGGCGTGGCCCGGTACACGTTGGCCGGCCCCACCGGGCTGTCGTTGCCCACTTCACCTTGGTTCTTGATGATCTTCTGCAGCCATTCTTCCCGGTCGATGGCGTATTTCAGCGCCAGGCGCACGTCGTTGTTATCGAAGGGCGCCGTATCGGTCAGCATGGGCAGGGTGCAATGCTTGTTGCCCGTGATGGGGAAGATCTGCAGGTTGTCGTCGCGCTGAAGCAGGTTGATCGTCTTCAGGTCCAGGTTGGACATGGAGTGAATCTCGCCGGTCTTCAAGGCGTTGGTCCGGGCCGAGGCATCGGCGATGAAGAGGTTCTCCACCGAATCGAAGTGGGCGCGGCCGTCTTTCCAGTAGTTGGGGTTTTTCTTCACCACGGTCAGAATGCCGGGCTCGAAGCTCTCCAGCATGTAGCCGCCGGTGCCCACGCCCGACTGCCAATCCAAGCTGCCGTCTTCGTTGGCGGGGCAAATGCCCAGGTGATAATCGCTGACCAGGAAGGGGAAGTCCGCGTTGCCGCCGACCAGGGTGAAGACCACCGTGTCGCCGTCGGCCTTGACGTCCTCCACCGGGGCGATGATGCCCTTGGCCGCCGACTTGGAGTCCTCGCCCATGTGGTGCCGGAAGGAGGCGACCACGTCGTTGGCGTCCATGGTCTTGCCGTTGTGGAATTCCACGCCCGGGCGCAGCTTGAAGGTCCAGGTGGCGGCGTCGGGCGAGGCTTCCCAGCTTTCGGCCAGTTCGCCGATGAGTTCGCCGTCAGGCGCGATTTCGGTCAGGTTGTTGCGCAGCTGGCCGAAGCTGACGTTGATCATGTAGGAATCCAGGATCTGCGCCGGGTCCAGGGTATCACCCGAACCGCCGCCGGTCAGCGCTTGCTTGTAGTGCCCGCCCTTGGTGGGGTCGGCGGCCTTCACCGCCGCGCCGGCCAGCGAGGTGGCCAGGGCCGTGGTCGCGCCCAGCGCGGCCGCCCGTCCCATAAATTCCCGACGGCCGATTTTGCCGCGAGTCAGCAGATTGGAATAGTATTCAATCTCTTTCATTTGAGGCTCCCTATGCCATGTGTTGCACCCCGACAGCTGAGGCGCTTTTTTCAACCGACATTTACTGCCAGCCGAAGCGTTTTGCCGGAACATGGCACATGGTAGCCGTTCGGGCAATGGGTCAAAGTGCCACGATGGGCCATGATCGGGGTGAATTCGTTTTTAAAAAGAAGATTACATTAAATATAAATCTTAAACGTGATATGTTGTCAAAAAGAGAGGTTCGATGGTGTTGCCGATCCTCCGTGGGCTGGTGCTAAGTTAATCTCGCTAAGGTTACGTCTTCAATGTAGCGACCATGACGCACGGGCGCGGTGTTCTATAGCGTTGCCGACGGGTTCTTCGGCCGGTCGGGTCCTGATTTGGAGATTTGCCGCCTTGAAATCGGGGGCCGGGTTTCTTTAGTAATTGGTTTTGGTGCGGCGGGGCGGCGCTGCGCCGTCGGCGGTGGTTCTGCCCGGTATTCTTTTCGATTTCCAGGCGCTCGAGTAGAGTCTGACGCGGTGCCCAACCAGCCGAGCGACACTCACTGGCCGAGCAACACTCATAGGAGGTTCCCAATGCTGACCGGATCCATGACCGGCCGCCGCGGCGTTTTGGCGGGCTTGACCGCGCTGTCCCTGGTGCCGTCTTTAATCTGGGGCCGCCGCGCGCGCGCCCAGGCGCCCCGCCGTGTCCTGCACATTGATTCCTATCACCGAGGAAATACCTGGAACGATCGTATCGCGCAGGCGGTGACGGCCACCCTCGAGGCCGCGGGGGTCGAGGTCAAGACCATCCATTTGGATACCAAGCGTAAACCCAGCACGGCGGAGAAGGAAGCCGCGGCCGAAAGGGCCAAGGCGGAAATCGAAAGCTTCGCGCCCGCCGTGGTGACCATGAGCGACGACAACGCGGTCAAGTATCTCTTGCAGCCTTATTTCAAGGACAGCGATCTGCCTTTTGTATTTTGCGGCCTGAACTGGGACGCCTCGATCTACGAGCTGCCCTATGAAAACACCACCGGCATGGTGGAGGTATCGCCCATTCCACAGATCATCAAGCTCCTGCAGCTCCACGCCAAGGGGGACAAAATCGCCTTTCTGGCCGAGGACACGCCGACCAAGCACAAGGAAGCCCAGTACCACAAAGAACTCTTTGATATAAATTATGACGTCTTTTATTTCGTGTCCTCTTTTCCCGAATGGAAGGACGCCTTCTTGCGCGCCCAGTCGGAAGTGGACATGCTGGTGTTCTTTGGCGTGGGGGCCTTGACCGATTGGGACGAAACCGAAGCCCTGAACCTGACCGAGGCGGAAACCCGCATACCCTCGGGCACGGATTTCGCCTGGCTGGCGCCCTATACCTTGCTGGCGGTGGCCAAGGTGCCCGAGGAGCAGGGCCGCTGGGCCGCCCAAGCAGCCTTGGAAATTCTCGACGGCGTGGCGCCCAGCCGTATTCCCATCACCTACAATAAAGAAGGGGAGCTGATCTTTAACATGCGCATTGCCCGCCGCCTGGGCATTGAAGAGGCGCCGCCGCTCGCCAAGATCCTGGATTAGTCCGAACCCGCGGCGTGTCTAGAGATGCTGTCCCGATTCTTGCCGCCACGAAATTCCCTGGCGCGGCGTACCTTGGCGCTGGTCGCCTTGCGCATTGCCGTGATCGTGGCGGTGGCCAGCGTGATCGCCTTTTGGCACATCAAGGATACCTTTCAGGATGAGACCCTGGCGGCGCTGGAGCGCTATTCCGACGAGCGCCGGGCGCGGGAAAGCACGGTCTTCGATGCCGCCCAGGTGAGCCTGGACAATCTGGCCCGGGGTTTGGAACGGCGTCTGGCACCCGCCGGTCCGGGCGCGGCGGAGGTCCCCTTCGAGGCGCTTTTTCAGCGCCGGCCCGATGGCACCTGGCGGACGGCAAGATCGCTTTTCGACGCCCATGGCATCAGCGGCTTCATCGGCAAGCATGTGGAGATCAATCCGTCCTTGAAGCAAGCCATCTCGGCGGCCTATGACCTGCTCACGGAAATGGGTCCGGCCGCCGACGGCCTCTTTCCCAACACCTATGTGGTGTTTCCCGAGAACGCCCTATTGGTGCGCTGGCCGGGTCATGCCATCGCCCTGGATTCGGCCGATTGGGAACTCTTCGGCAAGCTGTCCCTGGCCCACCAGGACCGGGCCGGCGGTGTCACGGTCATTGACGATACGCCACCGTCACTGCCGGACCAGGCCCAGCGCTGGTCCGATCTCTATTTCGACTACGAGATCAACGACTGGATGGTCTCCGGCGTGATGCCGGTGGTTATGGACGGCGTCCATCGCGGCTCGGTGGGGCATGATATTCTGCTGACCGACCTTTTGGCCCGGCTGACCTCGGACACCTTCCCGGATTCCTACAACGTGCTCATGACGGCCGCGCCGGCGCTCATGGCCCATCCGGATTTCATGGAGGCCGTGCATGCCGCCGGCGAGCCGCTGCCCATCGACCGCATCGATCACCCCCAGCTCAAGCGCATCTCCATCCTGGCCATGGGGCAAAGGGAGCGGGGCGGCGTGCTGCGGGACCGGGACAGCGGCGACTACGTGGCCGTTTCCCGGCTGGCCGGACCGGGCTGGTATCTGCTCACGGTGTTTCCGGCCCAGGTGATCGACAAGGCGGCCTCCAGTATGGCCTTGCTGATCTTGGGGCTAGGTCTGGCGGCTCTTATCTTCGAGCTTTTTGCCCTCAACTACGCCCTGGGCCGGGAAGTGACCCGGCCCTTGAAATCCTTCGCCGATACGGTCGACCGGGTGGCCCGGGGCGACCTGCAGGCGCGCATCAGCGACCGCCAGCGTCAGGAACTGCGGCCCCTGGCCGATGCCTTCAACCGCATGGTGGTGGAGCTGGACCGGCGGGAAAAGGCGGTGGGTGAGCGCAACGAGGCCTTGGAGATCCTCAACCGGCGCCTGGAGCAGGAGCTGGAAGAGCGCACCCGCGCCCAGTCCGAACTGGCCAAGCATCGCGAGCTCAACGCCCTTCTGGACAACATGGAGCAGGGCGTGCTGTTCCTGGACAAAAACCTCAAGTCCCGCTTGGCCAACAAGGCCTACATGCGCATGTGGCACCGGCCCGACGACTACTACGACCGGCCCCGCGACCTGCGCGGCGAGATCGAGGACAGCCGCGCGGCCGGGTTCTATCACGTGCCGGACGAAACCTGGGACGCTTATGTGGACGCGCGTATCGAGGGGATCAAGGCCGGGCCCGTGGCGGCCCAGGAGATGCGGCGGGCCGACGGCAGTGTCTTGATCTATGAATGCGTGGCCCTGCCCGACGGCGGGCGCATGCTGACCTATTTCGACGTGTCCCGCCTGAAGGCCGCCGAGGCCCGCCTGCAAAGCACCTATTCGGGCATGGAAGCGGCCATGGACGGCATGGCCATTTTGAACGACAAGGACCGTTACATCTACGTCAACCAGGCCCATGCCCGGATTTACGGCTTCGAAACCCCTCCCACCTTTTGGGCCGGAATTGGCGGGAACTTTATGCCCCCGACGAACTGGCCCGCTTCGAGCGGGACATCATCCCGCAAGTGGCGGCCACGGGGCGCTGGCGCGGCGAGGCGGTGGGGCGCCGGGTGGACGGCAGTGAGTTCCCCCAGGAAGTTTCCCTGGCGGTGACCGAAACAGGGGCGCTGTTCTGCGTGGTGCGGGACATCACCGAACGGCGGGAGCGGGAGCTGGTCCTGGACCGGGCGGTGCAGGGGGCCGAGCAGGCCAATCTGGCCAAGTCCCGTTTCCTGGCCAACATGAGCCACGAGCTGCGCACGCCCATGAACGCCATCATCGGCTTCAGCCGCCTGGTGCTGCGCCGGGGCGGCGATCAATTGGATACCCGTAACCGGGAGAACATCGAAAAGATCCTGACCAGCGGCGAACACCTGCTGCGCCTGATCAACGAGATCCTGGACATCTCCAAGATCGAGGCCGGCCAGGCGGATATCCGGGTCGGTTCCTACCGTCCCGCCAAGGTGATCGAACAATGCACCAGCACCATCGAGCCCATGGTGCGCCACGGCGTGGCCCTCAAGTCGGAGGTGGACCCGGAGCTGCCCCTGGCCCAGGGGGACGTGGCGAAGATCCGCCAGATCCTGGTGAACCTCTTGGGCAACGCGGCCAAGCATACCCGCCACGGCGCCATTACCGTGCGGGCCACGGCCGAAGGGGGCAATTTAAGGGTCGATGTGATCGACACGGGCGTGGGCATCCGCCCCGAGGTGCACGACCGCATTTTCGAGGAGTTCGGCAAGGCCGACAACGGCCCGGTGGAGCGGGGCGAGAGCACCGGGCTGGGTCTGACCATCAGCCGCCGCCTGGCCCGCCTCATGGGTGGCGACGTGACCTTGGCCAGCGCCCTGGGCCGGGGCTCCACCTTCACCCTGCGCCTTCCCCTGCACATGCCCCTGACCGCCGAGACCGCCGAGCACGACACGCCGGATTCGGCGGCGTGAGGGGGATTGCGGCGGCGTCCGGGCAAGCTGACCGAGAGGGCTTGCCCGCCGGGGGGCCTTTGCGCTATCAGAAGGGGATGATGATCAAGAGCCCAAATCGCGACCTGCGGAATTGGTGGTGGCCGTCCTGATAGGCGGTGACCTGTATCTGTTTGTTTTTCATGTGCCGCCGGAAGATTGGCGGCTTTTTTATTGATTTTTCTGCGCCTTTCTTCCCTCGGCCTGACCCAAGTCCACAAAAGGAAGAAAGCCCATGTCTCAAAAAATTGTCCTCTCCGGCATCAAGCCCAGCGGTTCGCCCCACCTGGGTAACTACGCCGGCATGCTGCAACCGGCCTTGGCCCTGGCCCGACGGACGGACTGTCAAGCCTACTACTTCATCGCCGACTATCATGCCCTCAACAGCGTGCAAGACCCCGCGCGGCTCAAGCGTTTGCTCCACGAGGTGGCGGCCACCTATCTGGCCCTGGGCCTGGACCCGGCCCGCGCGGTTTTCTACCGCCAATCGGCGGTGCCGGAGATTTTCGAGATCAGCCAGGCGCTGGCCTGCGTCTGCCCCAAGGGTTTCATGAACCGGGCCCACGCCTATAAGGCGGCGGTGGCGCAAAACCTGGAAAAAGGTCTTCGCGACCCGGATGCCGGCGTCAACATGGGTCTGTTCAACTACCCCCTGCTCATGGCTGCCGATATCCTGGCCTTCGACACGGACCTGGTGCCCGTGGGCCGGGATCAAAAACAGCACGTGGAATATGCCCGTGATCTGGCGATCCGCTTCAACAAGACCTTCGGTGACACTTTTAGGGTGCCCGAAATTTCCCTGCGCGCCGACCTGCCGGCCCTGCCGGGCACGGACGGCCGCAAGATGAGCAAGAGCTACGACAACACCATTGCGCTCTTTGACCCGCCCCAGGTGCTGAAGCACCGGATCATGAAACTGAAGACGGATTCGAAGGGCGAGGGGGCCGCAAAGGACCCATCCGACAGCCTGTTAGTGACTTATTTCCAGCAGGTTGCCAGCCCTTCCGAAAGTAAAATCTTCATCGAGGATTTTATCGCCGGCATGGGCTATGGCACCGCCAAGCACCGCCTGTTCGAAAAGATGGAAGCCCTGCTCTCCGAGCCCCGCCGGATCTACACCGACCTGATGGCCGACCCAAGCACCATCGACCGCACCTTGGCCGAAGGCGCGACCAAGGCACGACAAAAAGCCGGCCAGGTAAGGGACCGCATGCGCCGGTCCGTGGGGATCTCGTGAGCAGATATACGCCGCCACGGTCC
>JANQKX010000241.1 GCA_028280915.1 Kiloniellaceae bacterium | reverse complement strand
ATCATGTGCAGCTCGGGGATCTTCGCCTTGGCAAGGGGGTAGGCGGCCAGGATGCGGTGGATCAGCGGCGCACCGACCCCTGGGCCGCCCACGGCAACGATGCAGACCTTGCCAAGGCGAAGATCCCCGAGCTGCACATGATCGTTGTCACCGGCCCCCGTCTGGACCCGGCGCGCTTCGCCGCCCCCGAAGGCGTCGAAATGCGGGCTTTCGTTCCCAACCTGGACCGTCACCTGGCGGCCTGCGACCTGGCGCTGGTGCAGGGCGGTCTGACCACCTGCATGGAGCTGACGGCGGCTGGCACGCCCTTCCTCTACTTTCCGCTCCGCAATCACTTCGAGCAGAATTTTCACGTCGTGACCCGGCTCGAAAGATACAATGCCGGCCGCAAGATGATCTACGCGGAGACCGATCCCGAGCGAATCGCCGAGGCCATGCTGACGGAACTCCGCGGCCCCCGCCTCCCCCATCCCGTCGCCACCGACGGCGCCGCGCGCGCGGCCGGGATGCTGGCCGATTTGCTGTAGAAAAGCATGGCTTGCCGTAGAAACCCGACTGTCCCTTCTACTACTGACACTGTGCTGTCAGGGTCCACTTCATATGCTCGCGGAAATGAAACCCTTGGAAAGGCTTGACCCATGACCGCACCCATGACCACCGCAGAGCAAACGCAAAGCTATATCGACGAACATTACATCACCCGCCCGGAACTGGCGCGCCGGGCGGGCATCTCCGAGGACCGCCTCCTGGAACTGGTCCATGCCAAGTGCATTCCGCCGCACGCCTATGAGGTCCGGGCGGATATGGAGGTCGTTAGTTCCTTCGGCGTCTATCAACTGCCGTCCGAACCCCGGTATTATTATCATCCTTGCTCCCTTCGTTGGATCGAACAGGCGACCGCTTTGGCGCAGGATCACCCCCTCACCGTGGTTGCGGAGAGGATCAAGGCCAAATTCAGCGACGATATTGACACAGCGCTGGCGGGACGCCCCTTGCCGTGGCCCGACGGAAAGAGTCGCGTCTGGGACTATCTCATGGACGGCACCTGGAGCCTTTGCCTCAAGGACTACGATATCGCGGGTCTGGTGGAAAAGGAGGTCGCGCGGGCGACCATTGCCAGGATCGTCGACGCCGCCGCGGGAAGGGAGATCTCGGACAGCGAACGCGGGGAACTTGAAGACGCGGTCAGCAGGTTCGATCGAGTGGCTTTGCCGTTTTCGCCTCACGAAGTGGGGGAAAGCTCCCGCTGCCTTGAGGTCAACGCGGTGGTGAAGAAATTCGGACTTTCAAGGGATCACGCTTCGGGCCGATGACAAAATGAAGGGCCGCGAGCCTTTTGGCAACGGGCCCAACGATACCGCTTTCCGGTGTTGTTTGCACAAAGGACAAAAGGCCATGTAAGCTGGTACACGAACGAGGTAAACGGCGCAACGGGAGCGAAAACCCATGGAAACGGAAAGTCGAGTGACGGCCGGGCGCGGCAAGCTTTTTGACAGCATTGTGGATACCATTGGCGATACCCCTTGCGTGCGCGTGAACCGCTTGGCCCCGGACGGCATACGACTTTACGTCAAGGCGGAATTTTTCAATCCAGCCGCTTCGGTAAAGGATCGATTGGCCATCAGCATCATTGAGGAAGCCGAACGCCGGGGCGACCTGCGCCCGGGACAGACCGTCGTGGAGGCCACGAGCGGCAACACGGGGATCGGCCTGTCCATGGTTTGCGCGGCCAAGGGCTATCCCCTGGTCGTCACCATGGCGGACAGTTTTTCCATCGAGCGCCGCAAGCTCATGCGGTTTTTGGGCGCGAAAGTGGTCCTGACGCCCCGGGCCGAAAAGGGCTTCGGCATGTACCAAAAGGCGGTGGAACTGGCCCAGGCCAATGATTGGTTCCTGGCGCGCCAGTTCGAGACGAAAGACAATGCCAAGATCCATGAGAACACGACAGCGCGTGAGATACTCGGCGACTTTGACGGGGATCGGCTCGACTATCTGGTCACGGGATACGGCACGGGCGGCACCGTCACGGGCGTGGGGCGTGTCCTGCGCCAGAAACGGCCCGACACCAAAATCATATTGAGCGAGCCGGCAAATGCCCAGATCGTCGGCAGCGGCATCAGCCAGCAGCGCGGCGAAGACGGCGCGCCCGCCGCCAGCCACAGCGCCTTCGAACCCCACCCCATTCAAGGTTGGACCCCGGATTTCATCCCCTTGGTCCTGCAAGAAGCCATCGATGAGGGATTTTACGACGACTTGATCCCGGTGCCCGGGCCGGTGGGCATGGAATGGTCCCGCAAGCTCGCACAACATGAGGGGATCTTCACAGGTGTCTCCGGCGGCTCCACCTTCGCGGTGGCCATGCAGATCGCCGAAAATGCAGACCCCGGTTCCGTCATCCTATGCATGCTGCCCGATACGGGCGAACGTTATCTGTCGTCGCTCTTGTTCGAGGGTATCCCGGAAGACATGACCGAAGAAGAAAAAGCCCTTTCGTTATCCACGCCCGGCTTTCACATGCCGGCGGACTGACGCTGCGAAAGGCTTGAAAAACCGCCTTTTCAAGGTCCTGTTCGAGCGACTTTTCGCCCCAGAGCTTGTTTTTCATCACCGTTTTTAGGATCGTCAGGCATGCCGACCGCATACGACTATATCATCGTGGGTGCCGGGTCCGCCGGTTGCGTGCTCGCCAACCGCCTGAGCGCCGATCCGGGCCTGCGGGTCCTCTTGGTGGAGGCCGGCGGGAGCGACAATCATCTGATCATCCAGATGCCGGCCGCCTGCGCCATGGCGGCGCGGGACCCGCGCTTCGACTGGGGTTACCTCTCGGAGCCGGAAGCGCACTGTGACGGGCGGCAGATCCTGGAACACCGGGGCAGGGTTCTCGGCGGGTCGTCCTCCATCAACGGCATGGCGGCCAATCGGGGCAATCCCCGGGACTATGACGCTTGGGCGGCGGAAGGCCTGCCCAGCTGGTCCTTCGCCCACTGCCTGCCTTACTTCAAGAAGATGGAAACCTACGACGGCGGAGCCAGCGATTGGCGCGGCGGCGATGGCCCCCAATCCATCGAGCGCTGCCCGGCAACCCATCCCCTGCATCAGGCTTATCTGGAAGCCGGCGTGCAAGCGGGTTTCGAAAGAACCGAGGATCAGAACGGCGCCAAGCACGAAGGCTTTTATGTGGCCCAGAGCTTCACCCGCAACGGGCGGCGCTGCAGCACGGCAGCGGCCTACCTCCATCCGGCACTTGACCGCCCCAACCTGACCCTGCTGAGCAATACCCTGACCCGCCGGGTCATCTTTGACGGCAGGCGGGCCGTCGGAATCGAAGTGCAATCGGGCGGGACCGTCACCACCCACGAAGCCGCCCGCGAGGTCATTCTCTCGGCCGGCGCCATCAATTCGCCGCAGATTCTTCTGCTCTCCGGCGTGGGCGATCCGGGCCAGCTGCGCGCTCACGACATCCCGGTGGTTGCCCGGGTGCCCGCGGTCGGACAAAACCTGGAAGACCATCAAATCGTGCCCGTCAAGTACGGCACACCCGACGGCCTTTCCGTCTCGCACCGCTTCAGAGGTCTGGGGCGCTACAAGATCGGCCTGCGCTGGCTGCTGGCCAAATCGGGCACCGGGGCTTCCATCATGTGCGAAACAGGCGCCTTTTTCCGCTCCTCCGAAGGGGCCGACTATGCGGACCTGCAGCACGAGTTTTTCCCCATCACCGCCGAGATGGGCGAACCGGAAGCGAATTTCGACGACGGTTTCATGTTCTCCCTGGGCTTGATGCGGCCCGAGGCTCGGGGGCAGGTGACCTTAAAGTCCGCCGACCCGGAAAAACATCCGGCCTTCACCTTCAACTATTTCGCCACGCAAAAGGATCGGCGCAGCATGATCGACGGCGTGCGCCGAACGCGGGAGATCGCGGCGCAGCGGGCCTTCGACGGCTTGCGCCTGGAAGAAATCGCCCCCGGCCCGGACGCCCAATCCGACGACGAGATCCTCGCCTGGCTGCGACAGGCGGCCTCCACCGAGTTTCACCCCTGCTCCACCTGCCGCATGGGGCTGGGCGAGGACAGTGTTACCGACGGCGATGCCCGGGTGCACGAAACCGAGGGCCTGCGGGTCGTGGACGCCGCGATCATGCCCCACAACCTGACTTCCAACCTGAACGCCCCGGTGATC
>JANQKX010000233.1 GCA_028280915.1 Kiloniellaceae bacterium | reverse complement strand
CCCATCAGCGTGGTGGCGCCGATCGTGGCCGCCAATCCGGTCTTGGTCTTGCTGTATCACGTGGCCTTGGGACAGGCCCCCGGCGCGCTGGCATGGCTGGCGAGTCTAGCCATCTTGGGCGGCGTTTTTGTCATTGCCCGTACGCCCGAGCCCGGGGAGTCGCAACAGCCGGCCGAGGGTGCTGCGCCGTCAAATGACGTTACAAAGTCTGATGAGCGGCGCGAGCGGCGAGTCACCCTGATCATCGCCGGCAGCGCCTGCCTGGCCTATGCGGTCTTGATCATCTCGGGCCAGGCCGCCGTGCCCCATCTGGGAGAAGTGCAAACCACCTGGATCGGCCGCCTGTTCAGCCTGGGCCTTTTGCTGGCCGTCTTCGCGGTGCGCCGGGAGCGGCCCAACTGGCCCTTGAAATGGCTGCCGTTTTTGACTCTGCAAGGACTGTTGGACATGGGCGCCTATGTGGCGCTCCTGGCGGGCAGCACGGCGGCCCAGCCGGCCTTGACCGCGGTGACCGCCTCCACTTTCGGGGTGGTGACCGTGATCCTGGCGCGGGCCATCTTGAAGGAGCATATCGGCCTGCCCCAGTGGCTTGCCATTGGCGTGGTTTTTGCCGGCGTTGCCCTTTTGACCTGGGCGGAAGGCGGCTAAACGGGGATGACCGGATAGCCCAGGAACCAGCCGATACCGTCCACGACCAGCAGCACGCCCAGCGCACACAGCAAAGCGATAATGATCCGCTGGCCCCAGGTTTCGAAGACCTGCCGCACCCGCTCCAGCACGGCCGTTCCCCGGTCGCCCAGCAATAGGCGCAGGAGCAGCAGCAAGGCCAGGGGCGCGATGAAGGCTAGGTTGTAAACCAGCAGCGCGGCCGCATTGCCCGCCAGGTTCAATTGCGCCCTCAGAAGAATATCGATGGCGGCGAAATAGGGGACGGCGCCGGGCAGTCCCACCAATACCAGGCCCCAACCGGTCACGAAGGCCTGCCAGGCGGTCATGCCGCTCTTGGTCTGCTTGGCCGGGCCACCCTTTTTCTTGCGCCCCATGCGCAGGGCCACAAGGCAGAGGACAAGCCCTAGGATGATCTGCAGGACAAGTTCTTCCGTGTAGGGGTTTTGCCACAGTCGCACCGTATAGGCTTGGACCTGATCAAAAATGGACCGCAGACCCAGTAAGACGGCGGCCCCCACGGCGAAATAGGAGGTGAATATCCCGAACAGCAGGGCGGCCGAGCGGACCACCGGCGCGGGGCCAGTCAACAGCACGATCAAAATGACAATGGTCAAGGGGATGATCGAGGTGCTGTCCAGCAGCGCAATGACAATCTGGGTGGAAAGCAACTGCAGCATGACATTCAATCGCGGTCGAATCCGCGCCAAGCGTTGGCGAGGGCGAAAAGTACCACGCTGGCGGCGGTGAGGAAAAGCAGCGGGTAGTTGCCCGTGGCGGCGAGGAGGGAACCGCAGACCGCCATGCCAAGGGTGCCGCCGGCCAATTGCGCCACCATGCTGATGCCGCTGGCTTGGCCCTTTTCCGCCGCCGGAATGTTGTTGAGCGCCGCGCGGCGCGTGGGCACGTAGAGGGTGGGCAGGCTGCCGCCCCAAATGACGAGGCAGGCGCAAAACAGGACCATGCTCTCGAACTGGGCGGCCATGGCGAGGGCCAAGAGGGCCAGACCGTGCAGCAGGGTCCCGGCCAGGCAGGGTTTGCGGGCGCCGTAGCGGTCGCTGAGACGTCCCAAAAGCGTGGAGGTGATCAAGGAGGGGGCGAGGGCCGCCAGCAGGGCGATACCAGCGACCAGGGGAGAGGCCTTGAGGACTTCCTGCAAAAACTGGGCGGCAAAAACAATAGAGGCGATTTTGCCGAACTGACCGGAAAAGATCACCAGCCCCGCCGTGCCGAAGGTCCTTTCTTTAAAAAGACCCAGGTTGATAAAGGGCGCCGCGACCTTGCGTTCCCGAGCGATGAAGGCGGCGAGGCTGGCTGCCGACAGGACAAACAGGGCCAAGCAGGGCAGGGACAGCCAGCCCCATTCCGGCGCTTGCATGAGCCCGACGATCAGGCAGGCCAAGGCCAGCACGATGAGCGCGAAGCCGGCCCAATCCAGGGCGGGAAGGGCTGTCTTATCCGTGCTTTTTCGCCGCAGGGGTCCCTTCCAGGCGAGCCAGATATCACTGGTGATCAGCAGCAAAATCGGCAGATTAATCCAGAAAATCCAGCGCCAGGTCAAAAACTCGGTGAACAGCCCGCCCACCAGCGGACCAAGGGACATGAAAAGGCCGCCGATGCTGGTGTGGATGCCAAAGGCCAGGCCCTGCTGATGGGGCGGAAAGATCATGGTGATGATGGCGATGGAGGCGGGGAAGATGATCGCCGCGGCAAAGCCCTGCAGGGCGCGGGCACTCAGCAGCCAGGTCGTGTTTTGAGCAAAACCGCAGGCCAGGGAGGCCAGGCCGAAGAGCAGGATGGCGCCCACCAGGAGGTTGCGCATATCCAGGATTTCGCACAGCTTGCCGCCCATGAGGGCCAGGCTGGTAAAGACCAGCAAATAGGCGTTGACCACCCAATGGCTGGCCACCGGGCTCATGTCCAGGTCGGCCCGGATGGTGGGCAAGGCAACGGCCACCACCGTCTCGTCCAGCACGATCAGGCCCAAGACCCCGCCCATGGCCGCCAGGACAAACCACCTTCTGGTATCTTCATTGAGCCAAGTCATTGTTTAGCCAGCTCATTGTTTAGCCAGGTCATTCGTCTGATCCGCCAACAAGGTACTTTCCCGTAAAGAAGGGCCAGCAAAGCATTTTCGCGACGCGGCAACAACCAGACTTGCTGGACAGGTTGCCGGGAAAGGCCGGACACGATCCTCTTGCGGGTCGGGATGGGCCCCTTTTAGACTGGCCCAATGGAGCGCACGGCCAGGCAAGAGAAAGCGACGCTGTTGAAAAGTCTGAGGCCTTTTCGGGCCCTCTGCTTGGCCTGGGGGCTGGGGGTGTTGCTCGGCCTTGGCGTGCTGCCAGCGGGCGCCCGGGCGGAGTCGCCGGAATTGGCGGCATTTGCCGTGGACGCCGGTGATATTCTGGTGCTCTCGGTGGATGGGAATAAGCTGTATCTGCGCCTTACGCCGCCGGCCGCCGACCGCTTCGCCCAGTTCACCTTGGATCATATCGGGCAAAAGATCCAGATCGTCAGCGGCCCCTACCAAATCGGCAGCGCCCTGGTGAAGGGGGTGAACGAGACCGGCCGGATGGTCTTTGCCATCGCCGATCAGGACCATCTGCAGGGCATTACCGATTATCTTTCACCTTGAAATGGGCCCGCGGTGTCCGCTCGGGCGTCCGGAACATCGTGATGTCAGATTGGAAAATTAAGGAAAAATAAACACGCAAAGTGTGAAGTTCTTGTCCTAAGGCCTTTTATAACTTAAACCTAATTTGCGGCTTCATAGGCTGCCCGGAAGGATCGTGGGGATGTATCGGCTGGTATTTGGCCCGTGGTGCTTGGGACGATGGTTCACGATTTTGGTTGCCTTGACGCTGACCGCCTGTGCTAAGCCTTCGACGCTGGAGCCGATTTATGCCAGTCCGTTTTGTTATCGGACCTTGGCCGAGGCGGACTGCCATAGCCAGGCGCTGGCCGGGGAGGACAACCGGTTGGTGGAAGACTATCAAGCGCCCATCGGCTATCGGATTGATGAGTAGAGTGGGGCGTTTCGGAGTAAAGTAAGGTGACCGATCCGGTTTGGGCCCAGGCCAAGTTTCCCATTGGGCAGATCGTCCGCCATCGGGTCTACGATTTCCGCGGCGTGGTTTTTGACGTGGATCCCGAATTTGCCAATACGGAGGAATGGTACGAAGCCATTCCCGAAGAGGTTCGCCCGGCCAAGGAGCAGCCCTTTTATCACCTGCTGGCGGTCAACGCCGACGGCCCCTATATCGCTTATGTGTCCGAGCAAAATTTGCTGACCGATGAAACCGCCGAGCCGGTGGCTCACCCTTCCGTTGACGATCTCTTTGACGGTATCAAGGACGGCTGCTACATCCTCCGCCCCGAGCATGCCCACTAGCCGGTGTTCCGGCCATGATTGCGTGGAGGCCCTGAAAAGACGGCCTGAAAAGACGGCCACCCTGAAAAGACGGCTCTGGTTGAAGCGGCCCAGCCTGCTTGTTTAGGCGGACTCTTGGGTGATTTCGGGATAAAGCTCAGCCATCACCGCGCCGGCCGCTTGGGAGATGATCCGCCTTTCCCTGGCCGTCAGGTCGCTGGGGGCGATGTAGCCGTCGGGCGCGTGGCCGTTGCTTTCTTGGCCGGTCCAGGTATTTCCGCTGCTTCCCAAGATCTTGGGGTCGATGTTCGTGGCCCCGGTCACCGCGCTGATGGTCTCGACCGTCAGGACCGGCTCGGCCAGCAAGCGCTCGTACTCGATCGCCAGGATGTTGTGGCTGCCGATGAGGGCGGAGACCTGGGCGACGTTTTGCGCCCAGGTGGCCGCATAGGCGTGGATGCTGTCTTCAGAGCCGATGAATTTCCTGGATTTCGCCGATTTGGCGCAATCAAAGACGTTGCGATAGATGTAGATAACCCGGGCCTGGGGCAGCAAGGTCAGCAAGAACTCCAAACGCTCGGCGGGCCAGGTGGGCACCTTGGCGCCCCATACGGGCCGGTTGAGTTGCCGGGCGTGGTTTTGGAAGGGAACCATGACCTCCTTATAGGTGTTTACCAAGGCGTTGAGATATCCATCGATGTCGGGCATCAGGTTGGGCATCCAGAAGTCCGTGTTACCGCGGCACACTTCAGCCAGCTGGTTCCGGTGGTCCTCCCGGCAGGGATAAAAAAAGCTGTGACGGTTTATGAAAAGATCATGTAATACCTGCAAATCGACGCAAAGCTGCTCGCCAAAGGCGATGCCGTTGTCGCTGGAACACAAGAGCCGCTGGATCAGGGTGGTGCCGCAACGGGTCTGCGGTGAGGTGATAATCACCGGGTTTAGGTCGTTTGCCTCGATCGGTTGATGCAGCGGCATGTTTCTTTTCCCATGATCAAACGTTTCTAAGGAAGATCTCTCCTATCCGGGTAGGACAGAGGACTATGCATCCCTTAATTTTGCATGATATTTTAACACCTTATGGTTAACGGAAAGTGGACAGTAGATGGGTAGAATTGTTCTTGTCCATTTAAGGGCGAGAAAAAACTTTTGATGTAATGTAAATGTTTGGATAGATACTTAACTTACGTATTGACTAGTCGTTTAAATTGACTGATGGTGGGTTTTTAATCTCCAGGCCGGTTCCGCGGGAGCTGGAGTCTTGAGATTGGATCGTTGGGTGAGGCGCTTAGGAGAAAAACGCGGCAAAAGGCGTACTTCGGGTTTTGTGTAGAGGTCAGTTTAGGGGGATGTATCTGTGAAGCGTCTTTTGGTTATGGACGACGAACCGGATTTTGGTGATTTTGTTAAAGTTGTTGGGGAGGACATGGGCTACGAGGTGACCGCCCTAACCGATCCTGGTCAGTTCAAGGAAACCTATTCGCGTGTCTTGCCCGACACCATTGTCTTGGACATGGTGATGCCGCAATTGAGCGGCAGCGACATCGTGGAATGGCTGATCGAGCAAGGCTGCCAGTCAAAGCTATTAATCGTAACCGGTTACAACCCTTTGAACGCCCGTTCGGTGCGCATGCAGGGCGCGGCCCGGGGCTTGGCGCCGGTCAAAACCTTCCGCAAACCCATCAGCGTGCGCAAGCTGAGAGCCGCCCTGGCCTGAGGGCTGTTCTGGCCTGAGAACTGTTCTGGCCAGAGAACTGCCCTGGCTTGACGGCTGTCCCGGCTTGAGGATTGCGCTTGCCTGAGACTGTCTTTGCCTGACGACTGCCCTTCTCAGGGGCGGGCGGTACGAGGCCGGCGGGTCCGGCCCCCAAGCTCAAGGTCGGTTTGCCTGGCGGCGGGTTCAGCCCAGTTCGGGCCGGGTCTTGACCACCGAGGGGTGATCCTTGCGGCTGTCCCACCAGGCCGTGATGGCGCCGGTTTCCGCCAGCAGGCTTTGGCCCTCCGGAACCTGGCTCACGTAGTCAATGACCGGGACCAGTTGGATTTCCGCCAGGTTCAGGGTGCCGTCGCCGGGCTGGACCAGGTCGTTGAGGGCGTGCAGGCAGGTGCGGGCATCGGGCAGGGCGGCCGCGATGGCGGCCTCGTCCACGGGCTGTCCCACCATGGGCATGACGACCCGCTGGATCACGATGGTATCGATCAGCGGCCCGTATCCATAGGAATCGCAA
>JANQKX010000125.1 GCA_028280915.1 Kiloniellaceae bacterium | reverse complement strand
GGCCGAACGTGCGGGCCTAGAGTACTCCCAGCTTAAAGGGCTTGGTGACGTAATCGTTGGCCCCGGCGTCCAGCGCCAGGATGGTGTCCGCGTCGGATTCCGCCGCCGTCAACATGATGATCGGCGATTTGATCCCGCCGCGCCGCATGAGACGGCAGACTTCCCGCCCGTCCATGTCCGGCAGGCCCACATCTAGCAGCACCGCGTCGAAATACTCGGCCTTGGCCAACTCCAGGCCCTTAGTCCCATTGTCCGCTTCGACGGTATCGAATTCTTCGTGCAAGCGCAGCTGTTCGCACAAAGACGAGCGTAGTGCATCGTCGTCATCGACGAGCAGGATCTTTTTCCCATTGGTGCTGGTCACGTGATTGCCTCTGATTCCGTGCCTTTGGTCCCTAACCGATTCAGATAACATCGCGCCGGGACCTGTTCAAGGTATGGGCGCCATTTGGCGCCGGATGCCCCTATTCCGGCCCGGGCCCGCCGTGAACCAGGGGCCCTTGGTTTGTGAAAGAGACTGATTTTGACTATGTTAGACAGGACCCCGCAGGGCATGACCCTTGACAAGGCCGGGTCCCTGCGGTTTTTGCAACGGGAAAATGAAAGTTGAGGATGCCGGCCCCGCCGGCGGGATGTGAAGACCCATCATGTTGGAATTGTCAGCGCAAGAAACCGCTCTCGATGCCCAAACTCTGCGCGACGTGGAGCGGGCCGTGGCCGAGTTGCGGCGCGGCGCCCCCATTTTGGTGCAAACCTGGGACGGTACCGCGGCCATCGTCTCGGCGGCCGAAGCGGCGACCGACCAAAGCCTGGAGCTCCTGACGGCCCTTTCCGGCACCGATCCCTTGTTGCTGCTCACTCGCCAACGGGCGGCGGCCCTGGGCATCGAATTGGACCCATCGAGCGGCGTGTCCGAGGGTGTCATTGCCTTGGTCGTGTCCGGCCCCCAGGTCCGCACCGTGATCGAGCTGTCCGACCCGACGGTGCGCCCGGCCAGCCCCACCGCCCATCCACTGCAAACCCCCGCGCCCATGGGCCTCGGCCCGGCGGCCATCAGCCTGGTCAAGATCGCCCGCCTGCTGCCCGCCGCCCTCATGGCGCCGCTCGGCAAAATGGACGCCGCCCGGCGGGACGCCTTTTGCCGGGAACATGATCTGCTGCAAGTTTCCCAGTCCCAGGTCAGCCAATACGGCAATGCCGCCGCCCGTAACCTGCTTTGGGTGGCCGACGCCCAGATTCCCCTGGTGGGCGCGGAAAACACCCGGGTCATCGCGTTTCGGCCACAGGACGGGGGCGTGGAACACCTGGCCATCGTCATCGGCGCGCCCAAGGCGGGCGATCCCCTGCTGGTGCGACTTCATTCAGAGTGCTTCACCGGTGATCTTCTGGGCTCCCTGCGCTGCGATTGCGGGGACCAACTGCGCGGCGCCATCGAAGCCATCGGCAAGGCCGGCGCCGGCGTTTTGCTGTATCTGACCCAAGAGGGCCGGGGCATCGGCCTGGTCAACAAGCTGCGGGCCTACACCCTGCAAGACCGGGGGGCCGATACCCTGGATGCCAATGAAATCCTGGGATTTGACGCCGACGAGCGGGTCTTTCTGCCGGCGGCAGAAATGTTGCGGCAATTGGGCTTCAACCGGGTGCGCCTGCTCACCAACAACCCGGAAAAAGTAGCGGCCTTGTCCCGCTGCGGTATCATCGTCGAGGAAAGGGTTGCCCACGCCTTTCCCTCCAACGGGCACAACGCCTTTTACCTGGCGACCAAGGCCAGCCGCTTCGGCCACCTGTTTTAGCCCGGTCGCGTTTTTGTCCCACTGGGCAAAGCTTACCGGCCCCTATTTGCCGCACCTCCCGTATCCGGAGAAAACATCTCTAAATTTCATAGGCTTAGTCTTGGCCCGAAACTTGCGTTTTCAGGGAGGCAAAAGGTGTTGAGAACAGTTGGGCAATAGCCATGGAAGCGGCGGTAAACGACATGATGCGGCCGGCCCTCGGGTCCACGGGACGCCAGGAGTCCCTGGCCGGCGGCCCGTCCGTCAAGACGCCCACGCCGGCCCCGTCAAGCCCGCCGAGCGAGCGCCTGCTCATGGCGGGAAACAACAGTCGCGTCGGCGTGCGCGACCTGGGTCCGGCCGCCACGGCCCAGGAACTGACCTTCGAACAGGTTTTGGACACGGTGAACCCCCTGCATCACATTCCCGTGGTCGGCTCCCTTTACCGCGAAGCCACCGGCGACGAGATCGACGCCCCCTCCCGCATGGTGGGCTCGGTCATTTTTGGCGGGCCGGTGGGATTGATCTCCTCCTTCGTCAACGTGGTGGCGGAAGAAACCAGCGGCAAAGACATCATGGAAAATCTGGTGGCCTGGGTCGACGGCGAGGACACCCCGGCGTCAGGTGTCGACAGCCCGGTTGCCACGGTGCCGCCCACATCGGCCCAGTCGACGGAGGTCAATCTCTCCGACGGACATCCGCCGCCCGCCCCTGAACAAGCGGCCCAGTTGTCGGCACCCGCTGAAAACGCCGCCGCCAATCTGCCGCCCCCGCCCGAGGGTGCCTTGACCGGCCTTGCGGCCTTGCAGGCCCTGGCGGCGGATTTACACGGAACCGCCCCGCCTGCCAGCGAACCAACGGC
>JANQKX010000025.1 GCA_028280915.1 Kiloniellaceae bacterium | reverse complement strand
AGGTGCTCGGCAATCCCGTGACCTACGCCGACGTGGTTACGACGACGACCTACAAGTCCCTTCGCGGAACACGGGGCGGCATCATCCTGTGGAGCGACGCGCAGTTGTCACGCCCGCTTCGCGCCGCGGTGTTTCCGGGTGTTCAAGGCAGCCCCTTGCTCAACATGATGGCGGGCAAGGCGGTCTGTCTCAAGGAGGCCATGGCGCCGGCCTTTGAAAGCTACGCGCGCCGGGTCCAAGACAATGCGCGGCATCTGGCGGACGAGATGATGGCCCGGGGACTGACCGTGATGACGGATGGTACCGACACGCCGTTGATCCTGGTGGATTTGACCGAATTGGATATGGACGGCCAGACGGCGAGCGACAAACTCGCGGCCATCGGCATAACCTGCAACAAGAACCTCATCGCGAACGACCCGCGGCCGCCGTCGACCACCTCCGGTCTCAGGTTTGGCGTGTCGGCGATGACGTCGCGGGGCATCCAGGAACCGCAGATCCGCCGCGTGGGCCGCTGGATCGCCGATTGCCTGCTGGGCCGCCTATCGCACACCGGCCAAGTGCGGCAGAACGTAGAACACATGACGCGCGACCTTCAATTCTATCCCCTGTTGCAGCACACACCACCAGATTAGAGGCGCTCTGAACTTACCTGGAAAGGGTGCGGGAAACAAACCGGGCCACATTAAGGCCGTTGCTGAAACAGTATGGCTTGATGACCGCAGTGGCCCATGAATTGACTTGATACATGGGCACCCAGGATGTCGGCCTTGCGCCGGGCCGCTTTCTTTTGCATGGGAAAGCAAGCCGAAGCTTCGGGCATAAGAAGTGAAAGTAGCCAATTCCAACGAGGACCTAAACCGATGACATTCTCCGGCTCCAAACGGGAGATCATGGAAAGTACCGCGCGACTGACGGTACTTCCAAAATAGTGAAGCATTGCCGTTTAAAACTAAATATTAGAAGAAGTGCGCCGGTAAGTCCTTGCTTCCATGTATTCTTGACTATCTTCCATGTGCTGTCCCAGGCCACAGAGGCGGAGTTGTGCTTCGAGGTGAGCCAGGTCCGTCGGGTTTAGCTTGTCCGTTTTCGAGATATTGAACGGCTTGATGGAACTTGGTTGGCCATCGGGGCAAGCCATCCGCAAAATCTCATCCGCGACCTTCGCGACCAGCGCTGAGGGATTCTGGCAGAAAGCTTCGTAGGAAAGCGTCCAAAACCGCTCGGCACCGATCCGCGCGCGCTGGGTTTCTTCCAGGTCACGAAAATACCTTATCTGGCGGCAGACGTCGGCGATGGCATCGTCAACGGGTTGTTCCTTGCGTTCGGGATCAACAAGTCCGTAGCGGTGTTTGGACGACCCCTGGATCTGTTGCCGGCTGATGAGCAGCGACTGGGCCAAAGCACGCGGGCTTCGTTGGAGGCAAATAAAGGTGGCTGTTGGCAGCGCATCGGCAATCAAATGGGCAAAGGCGTTCATATTGTTGTTCTTGGCGATCAACGGGCGCCCGCTGAAGGTTTCATAGGCGCCAAAAAACGCTTTCATTTTTTGTCGCCTGTCTTCATTGAGTTCAGCTGGAAATGTGGTGCGGTCTGTCCCCAACCAGCGGTCCCAGATATGGAGGGCGTCGTTTTGCCCCCAAAACCCGGCGGTCTTGCCGAAATAGCTTCTGTCCCCCTGGCGTTCGTTTCGCAAGGGTCGGTCAAAAAAACTGTTGATCGAGATCGGTGACCGGGGAAAGAGAGCCGTCAGGTTGTTGATATAGGCAACGGGCAAATGCCGAATGAGCGTTTGGGCCACGAGCGTGGTGCCTGATCGAGGCGGTCCGACGATAAAGATAATGGGCAGTTTCGCTTCCGTAGCGGCATGGTAGAGGGCCTGCTCCCGTCCGCTTAAGAGGAGATCGGCCGGCAGGCAAGCGATCCGGCCCAGCGACGACAGCATTGCGAAATAGGCGGCTGAACTCTTGGAGGCGAGCAGTCGCCCCGTGAGACCGAAGGGATCAACGAAGTGGGACGGCAAGCAGCCGTGCAAGGCTTTCCTGAATTTGGTTCCCATGGTGACGTCCGTTTTGGGCCCGTGTTGCCGCGCACTTGGATTGGCACAGGGCCGTCGCCCGCCCCCACCGAGTTTTCTCAAGCCGGGGAGGGATGCAGGGGTAATGGTGGTGTGGACCAGTCGAGGGCTAGACCGATGGCGTCCAGGCCGGCGGTGGGCCTGCGCGGAAAAGCGCCTCGCGACGGCGGGAGCGTCTTTAGACCACTAAAGAAGGGTCCGAGGTTTCACCAAGGCCGCTCGATCACGAGGACCGTCATGCCGCATGGGGTGAAACAGAGGACCGGTTCCGATCAACCTTGTGGGAGATCGGATTTGGCAGCTTAAATTCGCTCCAGCCCGTTTTTTAGCCTAGCGGCTGGGGGGGACGCTCCAGGCACGGGAGGCGGCCGGGAAAGCACAAGTCCATCGCCCGGATCTCTGGGCCTCGGTCGATCAATGCCAAACGCAAGGCCGCCAATTCTGACGACAGGGGAATGTCGTGGGAATGATCGGCGGGGTTATGGTCGTGAGAGAAGGGTTTTGAGAACGCGACCGAGAGGCCGTGATCGGCCAAACGCTCCTGGCCCATTTCGAATGGGCCCGAAGACTCATGGGAGTCGGTCTCCCAAGAATGCCCGGCCGTGAAACCGTGAGAGCCCGACTGCGCGGCTTGCGGCAAAAGAGATGCATTCACCACCGCGACCACCAGGACCAGCCGCAGCAAGATCTGGTGGAGATTATTGTTAAAAAATCTGATGCTATTCTCGCTATCAAGTCTTCCTGATTGCGCCAAAGGGCCGGCGCGTTCCGGCGCGGTGCTTTTCCCAAATCCCTTCGCCGCGAGGAGGCGCGGTTTCCGGCACAAGAAACTCAAAAGTGAGCCCGCTCGAATCAAGTATGTTGGCCAAAGCGGGTGATATCGTTCGATCATATGTGCCTGGTTATCGATTATGGCCTTAGGAAGACGGGCAAACCTGTGTCGTCCTGCCTTTTCCCAGTTTTCGTGATCCGCATGATGTCACTGGGTGACCAGGGTTTCAAGGCCAAGAGTGTGGCATCCGTTGCTGGAACATCGTGCGGCACAATAGGGAGTCAAGGGCGCTTCGGGTCACTGGTTCCCCGGTAAAAACTCGACCTCTACCATCGGTCTGCTATCATTTGCGCCATGATTTATCACTTTGGCCCCTTCATACTCGACCTTGCGCGCCAGGAGCTTTTGAGAGCTGGCCAAAGGGTCGATATCGAACCCATGGCCTTCGATTTGTTGCAGTACCTGATTGGTCACAGTGATCGGCTGGTCACCAAGGAAGAGCTGATCGATGTTCTCTGGGACGGGCGGGCGGTGACGGATTCGGCACTGTCGACCTGTGTCCGCTCCGCCCGGCGGGCCGTGGATGACTCCGGCGCCAGTCAGGCCGTGATCAAGACAGTTCACGGCAAGGGCTTTCGCTGGGGAGCGCCGTTTACAATAACGGACGAGACCGTGGGCCTGGTGGCGGCACCCGACAATCGGGAGAAGGCCAGTGGCACGTCACTGCATGCCACCGGCCGCCCCTCTATTGCCATCCTGCCGTTTTCCTGTCTGGGCGATCCTGGGAGCTCGGCGACATTGAGCGAGGCAATCCCGCACGAACTCATCGCCGCCATTTCCCGTTTGCGTTGGATTGCCGTTATCGCCCGGGGATCCTCGTTCCGCTTTCGGTCAGAGAGCGCCGCTCTCGACGAGGTAAGGAGCAAGCTGGGGGTGCGGTATTGTCTGACCGGCGGCGTGGAAATCATTGGCCGTCGCGCGGTCGTTGATGTGGAGCTGGCCGATACCTTTGACGGCCAGGTTATCTGGGCCGATCGGTTTCAGTCGTCCCTGGCGGGTATTCATGAAATCCGGGAGATGATCGTCGCCCAGGTTGTCTGTGCGGTGGAAATCCAGATTCCCCTTCGGGAAGCCGGCCGGGCGCGCCTGCGCGCGCCGGAGAATTTCGACGCGTGGACGACCTACCACTTGGGCCTGCAGTCGTTGTACCGCTTTGACGAAAGCGAGAACGATCGCGCCATCGCCCTGTTCAAAAAGGCGGTCACCCTGGAACCCGATTTTGCCCGTGCCCACGCCGCCCTGTCCTTCGCCCGTTTCAAGACGGCCTTCATGCACTACTCCGGCAGCCGCGATCGGGCGACCAAGGCCGCGCGCAGCTCTGCCGAAAGGGCCATCGAGCTCGATCCCATGGACCCCTTCGCCAATTTCAACATGGGCCGGTCGCTGTGGCTCGTCGGAGACCTGTCCGGCGCCCTTGGCTGGTTGAATCGCTCCACCTCCCTCAGTCCCAATTTCGCCCAGGGCCTCTACGCCCGGGCCTGGACGGAGATGGTGGCCGGCTCCAGCGTGGAAGGCCGCCGCCTGTCCGACAAGGCCCGTTCCCTAAGCCCGCTCGATCCGATGCTGTATGCGATGCTGTCGACCCGGGCATTGAGCCTTGCCATGGAGGGGCGGGACCATGAAGCGGCGCAATGGGTCATACGTGCCGCCAACGAACCCGGTGCCCACGATTTTATCTGGATGATCGCGGTCATTATCAACGAACTGGCCGGTGACAGGCAACTTGCCGAACAATGGGCCCGGCGGCTGAAACAGGCCCGACGGGACATCTCGCAAAAGCAGTTTTTCCGGTCATTTCCTTTCCGTGACGCGGTCACCCGCGAGCGCTTCTCGGCGGCCTTGACGCTTCACGGCATTCCGTAGTCATCCCGTCCCAGTCTCGCGACAGACGAAAATCCTCAAATTTTCCTGACGGGACGCTCAAGACCTGAAATCCGGCATTGGCTATGGATTGTGCGACGGCAAACAAGGCGCCCCCTTGGCGCCGGTTCGAACCCACTTTGAAAAACTGTGAGAAGGACACCAGATGACGACCGGAAAACTGAGGACCACCGAAGGACTTGGCCAACGCTTTGACAGCATTCTGGACACCATCGGCAACACACCGACCATCCGCGTGAACAATCTTGGTCCGGAGGGCGTGGATATCTTTGTCAAGTTCGAGGCTTTCAACCCTGCCGGATCGGTGAAGGACAGGCTCGCACTGAATATCATTGAGGCCGCCGAGCGTTCGGGTGACCTCAAACCGGGCCAAACCGTTGTCGAGGCCACGAGCGGGAACACCGGCATTGGCCTTGCCATGGTCTGCGCTCAAAAGGGTTATCCCTTGGTCGTGACCATGGCCGACAGTTTTTCCATCGAACGGCGCCGGCTCATGCGTTTGCTGGGGGCCAAGGTTGTCCTCACCCCGCGGGCCGAAAAGGGCTTCGGTATGTATCGCAAAGCCGTGGAACTGGCCGAGGCGCACGGCTGGTTTTTGGCCCGGCAGTTTGAAACGGAAGCGAATGCCGAAATCCACGCGGCGACCACGGCCCGGGAAATCCTCGGCGATTTTGATGGTCAACGTTTGGACTACTTCGTCACCGGATACGGCACGGGCGGGACAGTGACAGGTGTGGGCCGAATCCTGCGGGAAAAAAGGCCGGAAACGCGCATTGTCCTGGCCGAGCCCGCCAATGCGGCGCTTCTGGGCAGCGGCCATGCGCAGGCGCGGGCCGAAGACGGGGCGCCGGCGGAAAGCCACCCCGCCTTTGAACCCCACCCGATACAGGGCTGGACGCCGGATTTTATCCCGGCCGTGCTCCAGGAAGCCATCGACAACAGATATTATGACGATCTGCGGCCCATTCCCGGACCCCTGGGCGTGGCATGGGCGCAAAAACTGGCCAGCCGTGAAGGCATCTTTACCGGAATCTCCGGCGGCGCCACCTTCGCTGCCGCCATGGAAGTCGTGGCGACGGCGGATCCCGGTTCGTCGGTCCTTTGCATGTTGCCCGACACGGGCGAACGTTACCTGACAACGCCGCTCTTTGCGGACATCGTTGAGGATATGACCGATGAAGAGATCACAATCTCCAAGTCCACTCCGGCTGGCCGGATGCCCGGGCATGAGTGATCCGCTCAGCGCTCTTGAAGCGGCCTGCGACGCGGCCCTTCAGTACCGTCTCAACCTCGCGGAGCGGCGCTGTGGGCCGGAGCGCAGCTATCGTGAGATGCTGGCGGTCTTCGCCGAACCGCTGCCCGACGAGGGCCGCGGGGGCGTCGAGGTCATCCGTGAACTGGTTCATCGGGGAAATCCCGGACTGACCCAGATGAGCCATCCCCGGTTCTTCGGCTGGGTTCTGGGGGGATCGGCCCCGGCGGGGGTGGCCGCGGACTGGCTGGTCAGCGCCTGGGGCCAGAACGCGGCCTTTCACTCCAGCTCGCCGACGGCAGCGGCCGTTGAAGAGGTCGCCGGCACCTGGCTGCTCGACATTCTCGATCTGCCACGGGAGGCGGCGGTAGGCTTTGTCACGGGCGGCACCGTGGGTAACTTCACCGCCCTGGCCGCCGCCCGTGGCGCGGTGCTGCGCCGGCAGGGCTGGGACCCGGACCGGGACGGACTGTTCGGCGCGCCGCCGATAACCGTTTTTGTGGGTGACGACGCCCATACCTCGGTGATTTCGGTGCTCGGCTACCTGGGCCTTGGCCGCAAGCGAGTCCGTCGGGTCGGCACCGATGCCCAGGGCCGCATGAAACTGGCCGATCTGGAACGCCAGCTGGCCGCCGCATCGGGGCCGCGGATCGTCGTTGGCCAGGCCGGCCAGATCAACACGGGCGCCTTCGATCCGTTTTGTGACCTGGTCGCCCTTTCCCGGCAGGCGGAAGCCTGGCTGCACATCGATGGGGCGTTCGGGCTTTGGGCACGGGCGCATCCCGATCTGCGCCAACTCACCACCGGCGTGGAGGGCGCCGATTCCTGGGCGCTGGATGGCCACA
>JANQKX010000014.1 GCA_028280915.1 Kiloniellaceae bacterium | reverse complement strand
GGGTCGCCGTGGTTGAAGTTCATCTCCATCTGGGCGGCGCCGCCCTCGTGGGTCAGGGTGTCCACGTCGATGCCCTGGGCCTCGCAGAAGTCATAGACTTCCTCGAACATGGGATCGAACTCGTTGACCGCATCCAGGCCATAGGCCTGGCGCGAGGTTTCAGCCCGGCCCGAGCGCCCGATGGGGGGCTCCAGGGGATAATCCGGGTCGGTGTTGACCGCGACCAGGTAAAACTCCAGCTCCGGCGCCACCACTGGCCGCCAGCCTTGTTCCTGGTAGCTGTTCAGGATGGCTTTCAGCATCTGCCGGGAGGCGATTTCCACCGAGCCCCCTTTGAGGAAGTGGGCATCGCAAATGACCTGGGCCGTGGGCTCCTCGTACCAGGGCACCAGGCGAATGGTCTGGGGGTCAGGGATCAGATAGACGTCCTGGGCCGAAGCGCTGACCACCTTGTTGTCATAGGCCGCATCCGGATAGTCGCCGTTGACCGTTTGCACAAAAACCGCCTCGGGGATGCGCAGGCCGTTGCGGCGCATGCCGTCGATGAACTTTTTCGCCGGCAGGATCTTGCCCCGGGCGACCCCGGCCATATCCGGGACCAGGCACTCCACTTCGTCGATCCGGTGTTCTTTTAAAAAGGCTTCAATGTGTTCCATTTTGATGTCTCGTGAATAATCTATGTTTGCTTTGAACGGCGGGCGTTGAGTGCTGGGCGCCGAGTTTAAGGATTAAAGGGCTGGAAACTCAAGGATCCCGGGCGACCGCGACGGCGTAGAGGGCCACGGCCGCGGCATTGGACACGTTCAGGCTTTCGATCGGTCCGTGGGTGGGCAAGCGGGCCAGAAGATCGCATTGGCTTCGGGTCAGCCTTCTAAGGCCGTCCCCTTCGGCGCCGAGAACCAAGGCGAGGGGCCCGCCCGGATCCGCCGTGGCCAGATCCTGGCGCGCCTCGCCGGCCAGGCCCAGGCACCAATATCCGGCCTCCTTCAGGCTGGCAAGACCCCGGCCCAGGTTGGGCACGGTGATGTATGGCAGGTGTTCAAAAGCGCCCGAGGCGGATTTGGCCAGGGTGCCGCTTTCGGGCGCGGCGTTTTTATGGGTGGTCAGCACGGCCCGGGCGCCGAAAGCGGCGGCCGAGCGCAGGATAGCCCCCACGTTGTGGGGATCGGTCACCTGATCCAAGACGACGATGATGTCCCGGGGCTCAGCGGCCGCGTCCGGCCCGGGCCCTTCCTGTTTGGCTGCTTCCCGCCGGCGCAGCCAGTCGGCCAGGTCCGGCTGAGGCAGGGGCGGCACCTCCAAGGCAATGCCCTGGTGGACGGCGCCCGGCGGCAGCAGCTTGGCGATGTCGGCCCGGGGCGCCAGCTCGACGGCGGGCAAGGCCGCGCCGCCCGGCGATTGGGCCAGGGCCACGGTGATCTCCTCCCGGGTCTCGGCCGTCGCCAGGAGCCGGCGGGGCCGGCGCCGCGGGTTGGCGAGCGCGGCCAAGACACTATGGCGGCCAAAAAGCCACAGACTTTGTCCCGCCTTGGCGCCAGGCGTCATTCTTAGGCCGGAGGTGCGTTTGGTGTCGGCGGGCCGTTTGGCCGGACGCGGCGGCCCGCGGTCGGACGCCGCGGGGGGCCCGGTCGCGCCCGGCCTGCCACGCTCCGTGGCCCCCACGGGCTTGCGTTTCGCCATTGTCCTGCTTAATATTAGGGGGTAGAGA
>JANQKX010000662.1 GCA_028280915.1 Kiloniellaceae bacterium | reverse complement strand
GCTTCACGCCGCGCATCTTTTCCCCGTCAAAGGGCGTGCGCCAGCCTTCGCCGCTGCGCTGGTAGGACGTGGTGCCATAGAAGTAGTTGAGGATGGCCTCGGGCGTCATGCCCTGCGCCTCGACCGGATCCAGTGTCTCGCCGGCGGCGGCCTTTTCCGCCCGCAGCTTTTCAGTCTCGTCGGAATCCAAGGCCAGCAGCAAGGTGGTGGCGGGCAACTTGCGGCGCCGGTCGATGCGCACGTAAACCAGATCCTTGGCGTCGAATTCGAAGTCCAGCCAGGAGCCGCGATAGGGAATCACCCGCGCGGCAAAGAGGTATTTGCCCGACGAATGGGTCTTGCCCCGGTCGTGGTCGAAGAACACCCCCGGGCTGCGGTGCATCTGGGACACGATCACCCGCTCGGTGCCGTTGATGACAAAGGTGCCGTGGGGCGTCATGAGGGGCATGTCGCCCATGTAGACGTCCTGCTCCTTGATGTCACGGATGGAGCGGGAGCCCGTGTCCTCGTCCACGTCCCACACCACCAGGCGCAGGGTCACCTTCAGCGGCGCCGCATAGGTCATGCCCCGCTGCTGGCATTCCTCCACGTCATATTTCGGCTCTTCCAGCTCGTAGCGCACGAACTGCAGCTCGGAACGCTCGGAAAAATCGCGAATGGGAAAGACCGAGGTGAAGACCTCTTGCAGGCCCGTGTTGGTCCGCTCCGCCAAGGGCACGCCGAACTGCAAAAACTGATCGTAGGAGGTTTTTTGCACCTCGATCAGGTTCGGCATGCGGGAGACTTCGGCAATCTTGCCGAAATTTTTGCGAACACGTTTGCGGCCGGTAAAAGATGTCGCCATATCAATCAAGTCCTCGCTCGGGTCTTGCGCCGGCGCCGGGTGCGCGCCGACAAATGTTAGTCTGGGCTGACTGGCGGCGTCCGCCCGATGGGCGCCGGCTCGAAATCATCCCTTCGTGAGGCTCCTTTTTTGGCCCGAACCTCCAGGGCCTTCTTCCAACGCGTCCCACAGACACGAAAGGTCGGCCCGGCACGCCGGTCTTTTCCAGCGCGCCGGCCGACTGTCGTCGGGAGCCAAAAGGCGAACTACTTGAGTTCGACCGTCGCTCCAACACCTTCGAGCTTCTTCTTGAGCTCTTCAGCTTCATCCTTGCTGCAGGCCTCTTTGATCGCCTTCGGTGCAGATTCCACCAGGTCCTTGGCCTCTTTCAGGCCCAGGCCCGTGATGGCACGAACCTCTTTAATGACGTTGATCTTCTTGTCGCCAATGGAGGCCAAGACCACGTCGAACTCGTCCTTTTCGGCCGCCGCTTCAGCAGCATCGCCACCGCCGGCGCCGGCCACGGCCGCCACCGCCACGGGCGCCGCCGCGGACACACCCCAGGTTTCTTCCAACTTGCTGGCCAGCTCTGCGGCCTCGATAACAGTGAGCTTGGAAAGCTCCTCAACCAATTTATCCAAATCAGCCATTTTCTTCTCCTAGGCTTGAACTCTGTTTCGTCTTTCGGCTTACGCCGCATCTCCTTGCGAGCCATAGGCACTAAACACACGGGCCAGCTGCGCTGCGGGCGCCTGGGTAACACCGGCCAGCTTGGTGGCCGGGGCTTGCAGGACCCCAATGAGCTTGCCGCGCAATTCGTCCAGCGAAGGCAACTTGGCAAGATTCGAAATACTCGTTGGATCGAGCATCTCCTTCCCAAGCGCGCCACCGACGATGGTCAGCTTCTCGTTCTTTTTGGCGAACTCGACACAGACCTTTGCCGCCGCCACCGGGTCTTCCGAAACGGCGATGGCCGTCGGTCCGGTGAACATCGGCTGAAGTGCCTCGAACTTCGTGCCCTCGAGAGCGCGACGAGCGAGCCGATTCTTGGTTACCTTGTAGCTGGCCCCGGCCTCGCGCATGGACTGACGAAGGAGAGAGGACTCATAAACCGTCATGCCCACTTGCTGGGTGACGACCACGAGAGACATCTCATCGAAAGTCTGCTTAAGACTGGCGACCAACTCCTGTTTTTGAGATCGGTCCACTTTACACATCCGCTCGTTTGGTCGGCCCCTGGCCCCACGGACCAACGACCTTCCGGTTTGCACGAGGACCCCCGGAAAAACGCCCCGGGGATCCGGTTCGCCTGTCCAGGAAGCTCAAGCCTGATCGACCCAACCCCGCAAAGGGCTGAGCCGAAACCTGCTCGTTGTTCCGTCTATGCAGGCCCATCTGGCTTAAGCCCTCCTGGACCGCCTGGGTTGGCGGGCCAAGACGACACCTACAGTCTTGGACAGGGCGGAAAGACCTTTGACCGTCTTTCCCGCGACAAAGTGGCAGGCCCACCTTGCCGCACCATCGCGAAGCTCCCGAAAGAGCCCCCCGATTTTCTTGCCGCCGCTCTACGATGCGCTCGAGAGGCTGGCGATATCCACTTTCACGCCCGGCCCCATGGTCGAGGACAGGGACACCCGTTTGATATAGGTGCCCTTGGCGCCGCTGGGCTTGGCTTTATTGATGGCCTCCACGAAGGCCTTGACGTTCTCCACCAGGTCGCCGTCCGTGAAGCTGGCCTTGCCGACCCCGGCATGGATCAAGCCGGCGCGCTCGGCGCGGAACTCCACCTGACCGCCCTTGGCCGCCTTGATGGCCTCGGTCACATCGGCGGTCACCGTGCCCAGCTTGGGGTTGGGCATCAGGCCCCGGGGCCCCAGGATCTTACCCAGGCGGCCCACCACGGCCATCATGTCCGGCGTGGCGATCACCCGGTCGAAATCGAACTTGCCCGCCTGGACCTGTTCGGCCAGATCCTCGGCACCGACCACGTCGGCCCCGGCGGCGGTCGCCTCCTCGGCCTTGGCGGCACGGGCGAAAACGGCCACCTTCACGGACTTGCCGGTACCGTGGGGCAGACTCACCATGCCGCGCACGTTCTGATCCGCGTGGCGCGGGTCCACGCCCAGGTTCATGGCGATCTCGATGGTCTCGTCGAACTTGGCCGCGGCCCGGCCCTTCAACAGCTTCACCGCGTCGGTTAGGGGGTAGTCCTGAGCCTTGTCCAAGCCCTCGGCGGCCTTTTTCATGCGCTTTCCGCGATTAGACATGGCCCTTACTCCTTCACCGTGATGCCCATGGAGCGCGCCGAGCCCATGATGATCTGGGCGGCCGCGTCCAGGTCGTTGGCGTTCAAGTCCACCATCTTGGCCTCGGCGATCTCGTGGATCTGCGCCATGGTCACTTCACCCACCTTGTCCCGGTTCGGCGTGGCCGAGCCCTTTGCGACCTTGGCCGCCTTGCGCAGGTAATAGCTGGCGGGAGCCGTCTTGGTCTCGAAGCTGAAAGAACGGTCGCTGTAGGCGGTGATGACCACCGGCGTGGGCGTCCCGGGCTCCAGGTTTTGCGTGGCCGCGTTGAAGGCCTTGCAAAATTCCATGATGTTCAGGCCCCGCTGACCCAGTGCCGGCCCCACGGGCGGCGACGGGTTGGCTTGGCCAGCCTTGATCTCAAGCTTGATGTAGCCTGCTACTTTCTTTGCCATTTTTCACCCTTTTCCTTGTTGGGCTGCGCGGTCCGATCGCCCCATGGACTTAGCGAGGCTTAACCTCCCGCGCGACTTAACAACTACCTACTCACTTACAACTTCTCGACCTGCGAATACTCCAGCTCCACCGGCGTTGAACGGCCGAAAATGGACACCGCCACTTTCAAGCGGGCCCGCTCTTCGTCGATGTCCTCCACCAGACCGTTGAACGAGGTGAAGGGCCCGTCGGAGACGCGCACCTGCTCGCCCACCTCGAAGATGACCGAGGGCTTGGGCCGCTCCACACCTTCTTGGATCTGCTGCAGGATCTGGTCCGCTTCCCGCTGGGAAATGGGCGCCGGCTTGCGGTTGCCCAAAAAGCCCGTCACCTTGGGGGTGTTTTTCACCAGGTGCCAGGATTCGTCGGTCATCTCCATGCGGATCAGGACATAGCCGGGGAAAAACTTGCGCTCGGCGCTGACCTTCTGGCCACGGCGCAGCTCCACCACTTCCTCGGTGGGCACGAGGATGTCCTCGAACATGTCCTCCATGCCCTTTTGCTCGGCCTGCTCGCGGATCGCTTCCGCGACCTTTTTCTCAAAGCCCGAATAGACGTGCAGCACGTACCAGCGCATTGCCACCGTTAGCCTCCAAAACCAAGCACGAACCGCACGACCACGCTCAGCACCTGGTCCACCAGGAAAAAGAACGTCGCCGCCAGGAACACCATGATAAAGACCATGCCCGTGGTCACCATGGTCTCCTTCCGGGTCGGCCAGGTCACTTTCGAGACCTCTTGGCGCACTTCCCGAATGAACTGTCCTGGATTGGTCTTGGCCATTACCTTGTCCACTTTCCGCAACGCGGCCAGATGCCGCGATTGTCTAACCTTTCAACTCATGGGCCCGGCTGGCAGGAGTGGAGGGACTCGAACCCGCAACCCCCGGTTTTGGAGACCGGTGCTCTGCCAATTGAGCTACACTCCTATGCCGGTCAACCGCCCTTAAGCAATCCTTTGCAAAATTGAGCCGGCGGGCCGAGATTTCAAGCCTCGGAACCACCGGCAACCTGCCTAACCGCATGCCCGAGCTCCCGACAGGGGCGCCCGGGCCTCACATGCGTTTACGCTTACTTTTCGATGGCGGCGACGACGCCGGCGCCGACGGTGCGGCCGCCTTCGCGGATGGCAAAGCGCAGGCCTTCGTCCATGGCGATCGGCGCGATCAG
>JANQKX010000583.1 GCA_028280915.1 Kiloniellaceae bacterium | reverse complement strand
CTCGAACTGGGGCATGCCGCAGCAGGAGGGATAGACCACCTCGGTCTCCACGCCGTTTTTGGCCAAGACCTTGCGCGCCGCCTCGCCGATTTTCGGGTTGTTGTAGTTGACAAAACACGTGGCGTAGAGCGCCGCCTTGCGCCCATGGGCCGGAGCCGTGGCATCGGGTGTCACCCCGTCGCTGCGCGACCGCACGGCGAAAGTCTTGCCGTGGAACTTTGGCAGGGCCGCGTTGCGGTCGATTCCGGCAACTTTTTCCATGACCGGGCGGGTCATTTTGTTTTCCTGGTCGCTGGCCCAATTGGCCAGGGCCGGGGCGAACCTGGCCATCTTGCCGTTGCGGTCCGTCTCGGTGAGCTGCGCCCCGATTGCATCGCTCTTTCCGGCGCGCAACTCGGCCGCCCGGTAGCGCAGCATCAAATGAGGAAAATCCAGGTCAAACTCATGAGGCGGTACATAGGGACAGCTGACCATGAAACACATGTCGCACAGGGTACAGGCATCCACCACCTGCTTATAGTCCGACACCGCCACGCCATCCAGCTCGCCGCTTTCGGACTCGTCGATCAGATCGAATAGCTTGGGAAAGGAATCGCACAGATTGAAACAGCGGCGGCAGCCATGACAAATGTCGAACACCCGCTCCATTTCCTGATTGATCTTATCCAGATCATAAAAATCCGGGTTGTTCCAGTCGATGGGATGGCGTGTTGGAGCGTTGAGGCCGCCTTCAGTCATGGTGGTTTCCCCTGAAAACGTGACTTTTCGAAAATAGAAAGGGGCTATAGATAGCCGAACGGCAGGTTTTGCCGCCATTGCCCGAAAGACCGGGGAAGGCCATCCGGCCCTCCCCGATCCCGGGTACTGGCATAAAGCGCCGCCGAACAGCTTAGAGACTGTCGAGGGCCTTTTGGAAGCGGCCGGCGTGGCTCTTTTCCGCCTTGGCCAGGGTCTCGAACCAATCGGCGATTTCGTCGAAGCCCTCTTCGCGGGCGGTCCGCGCCATACCCGGATACATGTCCGTGTATTCGTGGGTCTCGCCGGCGATGGCGGCCTTCAAGTTCAAGGAGGTGTCGCCAATGGGCTCACCGGTGGCCGGATCACCGACTTCTTCCAGATAGGCCAGGTGACCATGGGCGTGACCGGTCTCGCCTTCGGCAGTGGAACGGAACACGGCGGCCACGTCGTTGAAGCCTTCGATGTCGGCTTTTTGAGCGAAATACAGATAGCGGCGGTTGGCCTGGCTCTCACCGGCAAAAGCAGCTTTCAGATTGTCTTCGGTTTTGGAATCTTTAAGAGACATTTTATCTAACCCTCCTCCTCGTTTGTCGCATGTCCTGTCCTGGACAAAGCAATGCCATGGGCTTTTCCCCGGTCGGGCCTGTTGTCCCATGGTGAAATGAAGAGCACCGCACTTTGACAAGGCTTGACGCTGCCAAGGGGCAAACGGTGCCCATACCTTGGTAAATAGGCGCGGCTTTAGCCCAATTCAACGGATTAGAATTATTCTATCTGTTTTTTTAAGGTATTATTTTCATGAGGGTTTATTGCGAACGATTCACACGAATGATGACATCGATTCGTGACACCGCCATACCTTCCGGGGCGTCGGGAACGGCCTCAAGGCGCAACTGATCCCGGTCTATATCTTCCAGGTGACCACTCTCTTCGAAATAAAAATGATGGTGCGGCTCAACATTGGTATCGAAGTACGACCGGCCCGCGTCGACCACCACTTCCCGCAGCAGGCCCGCGGCCGTGAATTGGTGCAGGCTGTTATAGACGGTTGCCAAGGACACGGGCATTTTTTCCGACTGTGCCTCGGCGTGCAACTGCTCCGCGGAGATGTGGCGGTTTCCCTTTTCAAACAGCAGCTTAGCCAGAGCCAACCGCTGGCGCGTCGGACGAAGGCCGACCGCCTGTAGCCGCTGAATGATGTCCTTATAGGGGCGCTGCATGTACTTAACCTCGTTCGCTCGTTAATTCATATGCCCACCCCGGCGATTTATTTCAATAGCTTGCCCAATTTCCTAGAATGAATTCAGACAGCGGTGCCCACGATTGGAAAACAATTGCCGTTGGCTTTACCAATTTTAGTACTTGTCGCGTAAACTGGCGGAAATTTCGATTGGATAGTCGCCTTCTACCTTTGCCTTGGCGCCGGCTGTGGTATAGTCCGCCGCCAATTGAGGCGGCACAGTCTTCGTTCGGGCAAGGTGTTCGTTGCGACCGTCCCCAGGCTAGGGTGTTGTATCTATTTGGGGAAATCAGCCCAGATGCTTGCAAATGGAGCGGAAATCGCCATTTGCACGTTGACCTCAATGTCCAAATGGTCTTCAAAGCACAATGAGGACCGATTTTGTAACGGCGGAGAGTGAGTGAAGTTTTTGACGGTGCGACAGAACAGCTTTAGCTATCAAGAACTCTTGAAATGCGGGCACGGCGAGCTTTTTGGCCCCGGCAACGCTCAATTGCCTCTTCCCCCCATGCTGATGTTCGACCGCATCGCCAAGATCTCGGATCAGGGCGGCGCCAACGGCAAGGGCGAAGTCATCGCTGAATTTGATATCAAGCCGGATATCTGGTTTTTCGCCTGCCACTTCGAAGGCGACCCGGTGATGCCCGGTTGCTTGGGTCTCGATGCCCTGTGGCAGCTGGTCGGGTTTTTCCTGGGCTGGTTCGGCGCGCCGGGCAAGGGACGGGCCCTGGGCGTGGGCGATGTGAAGCTGAAGGGCATGGTGACGCCCGAGGTGAAGAAGGTCATTTACCAATTGGACATCAAGCGCGTGATGATGACCAAACTGGTCCTCGGCATTGCCGACGGCATCATGAAAGCCGACGGCAAAACCATTTACGAGGCCAAGGATCTGAAGGTCGGACTGTTTCAGCCATCCGCGCAGATGGGTTGACGGAGAGTTCCATGCGGCGGGTAGCGATCACGGGAATGGGCATCGTGTCCAGCATTGGCAACAATGCGCACGAAGTACTGGCCTCCCTCAAGGCGGGCCGAAGCGGTGTGGAATTCTGTCCCACCTATGCGGAACTGGGTTTTCGCAGTCATATCCACGGATCGCTGAACATCGACCTGAACGACCATATCGATCGCAAGCTGCGCCGCTTCATGGGCGACGGCGCGGCCTACAACTACGTGGCCATGACCGAGGCCATTGCCGACGCGGGTCTGGGCCCCGACGAGGTTTCCAACGAGCGGACCGGTTTGGTGATGGGGTCGGGCGGCCCTTCCACATCAAATCAGGTGGATGCCGCCGACATCACCCGTAGCAAGGGCCCCAAGCGGGTAGGCCCCTATATGGTGCCGCGCTGCATGTCGTCCACCAACTCGGCCAATATGGCAACGGCCTTCAAAATGAAGGGCCTGAGCTATTCCATTTCCTCGGCCTGTTCCACCTCGGCCCATTGCATCGGCAACGGCGCCGAGTTGATCCAAATGGGCAAGC
The DNA here is from genome assembly GCA_028280915.1 of Kiloniellaceae bacterium. GTDB lineage: Bacteria > Pseudomonadota > Alphaproteobacteria > Kiloniellales > Kiloniellaceae > JANQKX01. Next base: position 8,175 of record JANQKX010000583.1, on the reverse strand, counting down.
AAGACATTGTATTCGCCGGCGGCGGGGAGGAGTTGCACTGGACCCTCACCGTGCTGTTCGATGCCATGGGCGCCCTTTCCAGCAAATACAACGACACGCCCGAGCGGGCATCGCGGGCCTATGACGTGGACCGGGACGGCTTTGTCATTTCCGGCGGCGGCGGCGTTGTCGTTTTGGAAGACCTGGAGCGGGCCCTGGCCCGTGGCGCGAAGATCTACGGCGAGGTCGCCGGCTACGCAGCCACCTCCGATGGGGTGGACATGGTGGCCCCTTCCGGCGAGGGCGCGATCCGCTGTATGCGTCTGGCAGCCCAGGGCCTGGGCAATACACCCGTCGACTACATCAATGCCCACGGCACCTCCACACCGGCTGGGGACATTGTGGAAGTGCAGGCGATCAAGGAAACCTTCGGCGCCGATATGCCCAAGATTTCCTCCACCAAGTCCTTGACCGGTCATTCCCAAGGTGCCACCGGGGTCCACGAAGCCATCTACACCTTGATGATGATGAACAACGGCTTCATTGCTGGTTCGGCCAACATCGACAATTTGGACCCGGAAGCCGAAGGCCTGCCCATCGTCCGGGAGAATCTCGAGGACCAAGCACTTAACTGTGTCATGTCCAACAGCTTCGGCTTTGGCGGCACAAACGCTTCCTTGGTTTTCCAACGCTTTGAAAAGTGAGCCGAACGGTGGCTGAAGAGTCTTCAGGCTTGATGAACGGTAAACGTGGTTTGATCATGGGGGTCGCCAACGACCACTCCATCGCCTGGGGCATTGCCCGTTGCCTGCATCAGCACGGCGCCCAATTGGCCTTCACCTATCAGGGCGGCGCCTTCGAGCGGCGTGTCCGGCCCTTGGCGGAGAGCATCGGAGCGGAGATTCTCTTGCCCTGCGACGTGGAGCAGGACACGGATATCCAGTCCGTGTTTTCTGAAATCGGCAAGCAGTGGCCCTCCATCGACTTCGTCATTCACGCCATTGCCTATTCTGACAAGGAAGAGCTGCGCGGCCTTTACCTGGATACAACGCGTACCAATTTCCGCCGCACCGTCGCGATCTCCAGTTATTCCTTTACCGCGGTGGCCAAGTGCGCGGCGCCCCTGATGAGCGCGGGCGGGTCCCTTGTCACCCTGTCTTACCTGGGCGCCGAGAAGGTGACCCCGAATTATAACGTGATGGGCGTGGCCAAGGCCGCCCTGGAAGCCAGCGTGCGTTATCTCGCCGTGGATCTGGGAGACCAGGGGGTCCGAGTCAATGCCATTTCAGCCGGGCCCATGCGCACCTTGGCCGGCTCGGCCATCAGCGACGCCCGCTTTGTGTTCGGCTGGACCCGTGACCATGCCCCGCTGAACCGCAACGTGATGCTGGACGAAGTTGGCGCGGCCGGGCTCTATTTGACCTCCGATCTTTCCATGGGCGTGACCGGCGAGGTCCACCACGTGGACTGCGGCTATAACGTGGTGGGCATCCCCGCCCCAAGGCGCATGAATCAGGGCAGTTGACCGGGGCGGCTAACCGAATCCCTTGTCCCGCGCCACGGGCAGAATCCTGTCGGGCGCATCGGTAATCAGACAATCGATACCCCAGTCATAAAGCCGCTTGGCCAAGGCCCGGTCATTCACCGTGTAGCAGGCCGTGGCGTATCCCGCCTCTTTCACCGGATCGATTTGCCCAGGCCGCAAGAGCTGTCCCCGGCAATGCAGACCGACACAGGCGTAACGGGTCATCAGCGCCGGCCAATCTTCAACCATTTGCGCCAGCAGCAGGCTACGGGGCCAATCGGGTGCCTGTTCGCAGGCAACCGCCAGGCAATCGGGCTGAAAGCTGCTGATCAGCGGCGGCGCTAAAGAGTCCGGCCAGCACTCCCGCAACACGGCCAAAGCCACTTCCGCCGTCACCCGCTCCCGGCCGGCGGTCGGCTTGATCTCCACATTGGCGCAGAGACCCAATTCGTCCATCAGGGACACGGCCTCTTGCAAGCTGGGGACCGCTTCGCCGGCAAAGCGTGTATGGAACCACGTCCCGGCTTCCAAGCACCGGAACTCTCCAAAGCTGGTGGCCGCCACATCGCCCGTTTGACCCGTGGTGCGCCACAGGGTTTCATCGTGAAACAGGATCGGCACGTCGTCCTGGGTCAGCATGACGTCGAACTCGATCCACCCCAGGCCGGCGGCGGCCGCTGCCCGAATGGACGCCAGCGTGTTCTCCGGCGCCACGGCGGCGGCCCCGCGGTGACCCATCACCGCCGGTAGTTTAAGGGCCGGTAACTTTGCGGAGGGCGGGCATGTGGGGCCGCTCGCGGTCATGGGCGGATGCCTTTCGGGTAGACAAACAAACGGCCGGATAACCCGGCCGTTCGTTCCTTGTCAATTGTCTTGCCGGCGGGCACAGCGCCACCGGTCTCGGCAGAGGTCGGTTTACGCCTCGGCGGCTTCCAAATCCGCGCCGGTGTCTTGATCCACCCGCTTCATGGAAAGCTTCACCTTGCCCCGGTCCATGCCGATGCACTTGACCTTGACCTCGTCACCTTCCTTGACCACGTCGCCCACGGTGTTGACCCGCTTGGGCGCCAATTCGGAGATGTGGACCAAGCCATCCTTGGCGCCAAGGAAGTTCACGAAGGCCCCGAAGTCGACCACCTTGACCACCTTGCCGTCATAGATCTCGCCCACTTCCGGTTCGGCGGTGATGGAGCGGATCCACTTCACCGCGGCATCGGATTGCTCCTGGTCCACGGCGGCCACCTTGACCGTTCCGTCGTCTTCGATATCGATCTTGGCACCGGTGGTTTCGGTGATCTCCCGGATCACCTTGCCACCCGTGCCAATCACGTCCCGAATCTTGTCCTTGGGCACGGTCATCACGGTGATGCGCGGTGCGTTGGCGCTCACGTCCTGACGGGCATTGGTCAAGGCCTGGGACATTTCGTTGAGGATGTGCAAGCGACCGTCACGGGCCTGCCGCAGAGCGATTTCCATGATCTCCTTGGTGATCGAGGTGATCTTGATGTCCATCTGCAAGGAGGTGACACCCTCTTCCGTGCCGGCCACCTTGAAGTCCATGTCGCCCAGATGATCCTCGTCGCCCAAGATGTCGGACAAGACGGCGAAATCATCGCCTTCCTTGATCAGACCCATGGCGATACCGGCCACCGCCGATTTCAGGGGCACGCCCGCGTCCATCATGGCCAAAGACGAGCCGCACACCGTCGCCATGGAGGAAGATCCATTGGACTCGGTGATCTCGGACACCACCCGCATGGTATAGGGGAAGCTCTCTTTTTCCGGCAGCAAGGGATGCACGGCCCGCCAGGCGAGCTTGCCGTGGCCGATTTCCCGGCGGCCGGGGCCCATGCGGAAATTGCACTCACCCACCGAATAGGGCGGGAAGTTATAGTGCAGCATGAAGTGCTCGCGATAGCTGCCTTCCAGGCTATCGATGATCTGCTCGTCCTGGCCGGTGCCCAAGGTCAAGGTGACCAGGGCCTGGGTCTCGCCGCGGGTAAAGAGCGCGGAGCCATGGGTCAGGGGCAAGACCCCGACCTGGCAGTCAATCGGGCGGATATCGGTCGTGGAGCGACCGTCAATGCGCTGGCCGGTTTTCAGGATGTTGCCGCGAACGATGTCGCTCTCCAGGGACTTGAACAGGCCCGATGCCAAGGTCGCGTCGGCTTCCTCGAAATCGGCGACCGCGTTTTGGCGAACGTCGGCCAGCTTGGCCTGACGTTCCACCTTGTCCGCCTCCTCATAGGCGGTGCGCAAAGCGGCTTCGATCCCACCGGCAAGCAGGCGCTCGCGCATGGTCTCCACCTCGGGCGCCGGCGGCGCCAACTCCATGGGCTCCTTGGCGCACTGCTCGGCCAGGGAGATGATGGCTTCGATCACCGGCTGCATCTGCTCGTGACCGAAATTGACGGCGCCCAGCATGATGTCCTCGGACAACTCCTTGGCTTCCGACTCCACCATCAAGACGCCTTCCGTGGTGCCGGCCACGACCAGGTCCAGCTCGGACTCGGCCATGTCCTCCATGAGGGGATTCAAGATGTATTCGCCGTCTTTGTAACCGACCCGGGCGCCGCCGATGGGGCCCAGGAAAGGCAAGCCCGATATGGTCAAGGCGGCCGAGGCGCCGATCAGGGAGACCACGTCAGCATTGTTTTCCAGGTCATGACTGATGACCGTGCAGATCACCTGAGTCTCGTTTTTATAGCCTTTGGCGAAAAGAGGCCGGATCGGCCGGTCAATCAGGCGGGAGGTCAGGGTTTCAAACTCGGACGGACGCCCTTCCCGTTTAAAAAAGCCGCCCGGAATCTTCCCGGCGGCAAAGGTCTTTTCTTGATAGTTGACGGTCAGCGGGAAAAAGTCCGCGCCTGGGCGAGGCGTCTTTTCGCCAACGGCGGTGCAGAGCACCACCGTATCGCCATAGCTGACCAGAACGGCACCGTTCGCCTGACGGGCGATGCGGCCGCTCTCGAACGAAAGCGTTCGACCGCCCCATTCGATGGAGGTTTTTGTGACTTCAAACATGTTCAATGGGTCCTTCTAAACCACAGCCGGGTTGTTGTGACCGGACCCGCGAAAAAAGCATCCTGCAGGCAAGCGTGTTGCCCCGGCGGATACTTTTTGCGTCGGCCCGGCAGAAATCAGGCAAGACGCCGGCTCGTCCCGCCTTAATGGAGTGTAGGGGTACGCGCCCACCGCCGCCGCGAAGCAGGATTTACTGAACTGCGCAACGGGGGCCGGCAGGGTACGAATGGCTTGGGGCTTTCCTATCGGCGCAATCCCAAACGTTTGATCAAGCTGTCGTAACGGGCCTTTTCCTTGGCCTTTACGTAGTCCAGCAAGCGCCGCCTTTGGCCGACCATGATCAGCAGGCCACGGCGGGAATGAAAGTCCTTCTTATGGGTCTTCAGGTGTTCAGTCAAATTGACAATCCGCTCGGTGAGGATTGCCACCTGAACCTCCGGCGACCCGGTGTCACCCTCGTGGGTGGCATACTCTTTAATCAACTCTGCTTTGCGCTCAGTCGTAATCGACATCGCAGTTATCCTCGCTGTTTAGAGGTTGAGCACGCGGACTGGCTGAACGGAGCCTGCGTTGTAACGGGCAATTGCCACGGGCTTGCCCTCGGATACCGTAAAAACGGTCGATCCGTTCGCAAGCTCCTTGACCCTTACACTGTCGTGCCGTGCCACCATGGACACGGCCTGGCCACAACGCAGCCGTTTCGCTTCAGCCCCTGACAAGGCCAACACCGGGATGTCGTCCAGTGCGGTCTCTACCGGGAGCAGCTGCTCCAAGGCGGCGGGACTATGCCCTAACGATTCCAGACTTTCCAGCGAAATCGCATCGGATTCGTGAAAAGAAGCCACCGAAAGGCGGCGCAGCTGGGTGACATGGGCAACCGTGCCCAGGGCCTTACCCAAATCCCGCGCCAAGGACCTTATATAGGTGCCTTTGCCGCAAACCACCTGGAAAATCGCTTCGTCCGGCCCCAGAAAGTTAACCAAATCGAAACGATGCACCGACACCTGGCGGGACTTGAGCTCAAAACTGGCCTGTTCCCGTGCCAGATCATAGGCCCGGCGCCCTTCCACCTTCACCGCCGAAAAAAGCGGCGGTACCTGCTCGATCTCGCCAACAAAGCCGGGCAAGGCCGCTTGGATGTCCTCTTCCTCGGGGCGCCGGTCGCTCTCGGCAATTACCTCGCCTTCCCGGTCATCGGTGCTGGTGGCCTGGCCCCACTTGACGTTGAAGCGATAGCTTTTGGCCCCATCGACCACGTAGGGAACGGTCTTGGTTGCCTCCCCGAGAGCAATGGGGAGGACCCCGCTGGCCAGGGGGTCCAAGGTCCCACCGTGGCCCACCTTGCGGGCATCGAACAGCCGGCGCACCCGCCCCACGGCCTGGGTGGAGGTCAACCCCACGGGCTTGTCCAGGATAAGCCAGCCGTTCACCAGCTGGCCGCGACGGTTACGGCCCATGACCCTCGTCGCCGCCCCGTTCGGGCAACGCCTCGCCAAAATCCTCGAGATCCCCATGGGCCCGCGCCACATCATCCGCGACCTTGGGCCGTTGCAGGATGTGACCGATGCGCTCGGCCTCGTCAAAGGTCAGATCCGCCTTGAAGGCAATCTTGGGCGTATAGCGCAGCTGGATTTCGCGCCCCACCCGGCCGCGCACGAATCCAGCCGCCCGATTGAGCCCAGCCACCACGCCCGGCCCGTCACTGCCGCCGAGGGGAATGACAAAAGCGGTGGCGTTTTTCAGATCCGGGCTGACCCGAACCTCGCTGACGGTGACGTTCAAATCGGCAAGCGCCGGGTCGCGAAAGGCTTCGCGGGACAGGATCTTCGCCAAGACATGGCGCAACTCTTCGCCGACCCGAAGCTGGCGCTGGCTCGCGGCCTTGCTTCGCTCAACTGACATGCTTCACTCCAAATACAACACCGGGTGCCGGCGGGTCTTTCACGCCGGCCCCAAGGGAAACGCGCCAGATCCCTAGAGTTCGCGAGCGACCTCTTCGATCTGGTAGCATTCGATCTGATCGCCGATTTGGATATCGGTGTAGTTCTCAAAGGCCATGCCGCATTCATAGCCTTCCTTGACCTCTTTGACCTCATCCTTGAATCGCCGCAGGGTCTTCAACACGCCATCGTGGATCACCACGTTGTCGCGCAGCAAGCGCACCTTGGCGCCCCGGCGTACGCTGCCTTCGGTGATCATGCAGCCCGCGACCTTGCCCACCTTGGAGTTGGAGAAGACCTCGCGGATTTCCGCGTACCCCAGGAAGTTTTCCCGCTGGGTCGGCGACAGCAAGCCGCTCATGGCCGCCTTCACATCGTCAACAACGTTATAAATGATTGAATAATAACGAATATCAACGTTATCGCGACGGGCCATTTCGCGGGCTTGCGGGTTGGCGCGCACATTAAAGGCAATGATCAACGCCGAGGTGGCCCGCGCCAAGGTGATGTCGGATTCATTCACCCCGCCCACGCCGGTGTGCAAAATCCGCACCTTAACTTCGTCCGTGGCAAGTTTTTCCAAACTGCTGGCAATGGCTTCCACCGAGCCCTGCACGTCGGACTTGATGACCAAGGGCATCTCGGCCGCCTGGCCTTCCTTGATCTGGCTGAGCATCTGCTCGAGCGTGCCCCGGGACGACGCGGCGATCTCGATTTCCCGCTTTTTCTGGGTCCGGAACTCGGCGATTTCACGCGCCCGGGCTTCTGTATCCAGCACGGTGAAGTCGTCACCGGCCTGGGGCGCGCCGTTTAGGCCAAGCACCTCCACCGGCATGGCCGGCCCCGCCTCTTCGAGGGAGCGTCGCCGTTCGTCGGTCAGGGCCTTCACCCGGCCCCATTCACTGCCGGCGACAAACACATCGCCGATCTTCAAGGTACCCCGTTCGATCAGCAAGGTGGCCACCGTGCCGCGGCCATGCTCCAGACGGGCTTCGACGACCACACCCTCGGCCAGACGATTGGGATTGGCCTTCAGCTCGAGCAACTCCGACTGCAGCAGGATCGCTTCTTCCAGCTTATCCAGTCCGGTCTTTTCCTTGGCCGAGACCTCAATGGACAGAATATCGCCGCCCATCTCTTCCACCACCAACTCATGCTGGAGCAGGGCTTGGCGCACTCTTTCGGGATTGGCGTCCGGCCGGTCCATCTTGTTGATGGCAACGATAATGGGCACCGCGGCCGCCTTGGCGTGATTGATGGCCTCGACGGTCTGCTCCATGATGCCGTCATCGGCGGCCACCACCAGAACGACGATATCCGTGACGTTGGCACCGCGGGAGCGCATCTCGGTAAAGGCGGCGTGTCCCGGCGTATCGATAAAGGTAATTCTGGCGCCCGAGGCCAAACGCACCTGATAGGCGCCGATGTGCTGGGTGATGCCGCCCGCTTCCCGGCCGGCCACGTCGGTTTCCCGCAAGGCGTCCAGAAGGGAGGTTTTGCCGTGGTCCACGTGACCCATGATAGTCACCACCGGGGCCCGGGGCACCAGGTCCCCTTCCGCATCCTCGGCCCCGCGCATGCCGATTTCAACATCGGCCGCGGAGATCCGTTTCACCTTGTGGCCAAACTCCTCGACGACGAGTTCGGCGGTATCCGCGTCGATATTCTGGGTGGCCGCGGCCCTCACGCCCCCACCCATCAGGGCCT
>JANQKX010000733.1 GCA_028280915.1 Kiloniellaceae bacterium | reverse complement strand
ATCTCCCGCAGATAAAGCGAGCAGCCCAAGTGTCCATGGGTTTCGCCAATCAATACAATGGATTGGCCGTCGGCCGTAAAGTCGATCGTCGCCATGCGGTCCAAGTCATCGATCAGACCCACGCCGCCGATCACCGGAGTGGGCAGGATCGCCTGGCCGTTGGTCTCGTTGTAAAGGGACACGTTGCCCGAGACCACGGGATAATCCAGCGCCCGGCAGGCCGCCCCCATGCCCTGCACGCAGCCCACGAACTGGCCCATGATGCCCGGGCGTTCGGGGTTGCCGAAGTTCATGTTATCGGTGATGGCCAGCGGCTGGGCGCCGCAGGCCGTGATGTTGCGCCAGGATTCCGCCACCGCCTGGCTGCCGCCCCGCTCGGGATGGGCCCGGCAATAGCGCGGCGTGCAGTCGCTGGACATGGCCAGGCCGCGCTCGCTGCCGTGGATACGCACCACCGCCGCGTCGCCGCCGGGCCGCACCACCGTATCGGCCATCACCATGTGGTCATACTGGTCCCAGACCCAGCGTTTGCTGCACAGATCCGGGCAGGTCAGCAAGCGCTTCAGGCAGTCGCCCAGATCGTCGGGCGCCCCTACCGCGCCGCTCTCCAGGGTCGGGGCTTCCGGCGTGGGGTCCCAGGGCCGGTCGTACTCCGGCGAGGCCTCCGCCAGGGGATCGATGGGCAGGTCGCCGACGATCTCATCGTGCATTTTCAACACCATGCGGCCGCTGTCGGTGAGCTGCCCCACGATGGCGAAATTCAGGTCCCATTTCTCGAAAATGGCCTGGGCCAGATCCTCCTTGCCGGGGCGCAGCACCATGAGCATGCGCTCCTGACTTTCCGAGAGCATCATCTCATAGGGGGTCATGGCGGTTTCCCGGCAGGGCACCCGGTCCAGGAAGAGCTCCACGCCCACGCCGCCCTTGGAGGCCATCTCGAAGGAGGATGAGGTGAGCCCGGCGGCGCCCATGTCCTGAATGGCGACGATGGCGTCGGTCTCCATCAGCTCCAGGCAGGCCTCGATCAAGAGCTTTTCGGTGAAGGGATCGCCCACCTGGACGGTGGGGCGTTTTTCCTGGGAGTCGTCGTCGAACTCGGCCGAGGCCATGGTGGCGCCGTGGATGCCGTCGCGCCCGGTCTTGGAGCCGGCATAGACCACCGGGTTGCCCGGGCCGGCCGCGGCCGAATAAAAGATCCGGTCCGCCTTGGCCAAGCCCACGGTCATGGCGTTGACCAGGATATTGCCGTTATAGGCCGGGTCGAAGTTCACCTCGCCGCCCACGGTGGGGATGCCCACGCAATTGCCATAGCCGCCGATGCCGGCCACCACCCCGGACAGCAGATGCCGGGTCTTGGGATGATCCGGCGCGCCGAACCTTAAGGCGTTCAGGTTGGCCACCGGCCGCGCGCCCATGGTGAAGACATCGCGCAGAATGCCGCCCACGCCCGTGGCCGCACCCTGGTAGGGCTCGATATAGCTGGGGTGATTGTGGCTTTCCATCTTGAAGATGGCCGCCATGCCGTCGCCGATATCCACCACGCCGGCGTTTTCGCCCGGCCCGCGGATCACCTGCGGCCCCGTGGTGGGCAGGGTCTTGAGCCACTTCTTCGAGGACTTGTAGGAGCAGTGCTCCGACCACATGACCGAAAAGATGCCCAGCTCCAAAAGGTTGGGCGCCCGGCCCATGATCTTGAGGACCTGCTCGTACTCGTCCGGCGACAGGCCGTGCTGGGCGACGACTTCCGCCGTGACCGGCGGGTCTTGCCGGTCGGTGCTGCTGGGGGTCGCGGATTCGGTCATGACAGGGCCTCCGCCAAACCGTCGAACAGGGCCCGCCCGTCGCTGCCGCCCAGCCGGGCATCGGCCAGGCGTTCCGGGTGGGGCATCAAGCCCAGCACGGTTTTTTCCTTGTTGAAGATACCGGCGATGTTTTGCTGCGAGCCATTGGGATTGGCTTCCGCCACCACGTCGCCTTGCCCGTTGCAGTAACGAAAGGCGATCTGGCCATTGTCTTCCAGGCTCGCCAGGGTGTCCGCCGAGGCGTTGTAGTTGCCGTCGTGATGGGCGATGGGAATGCGGACGGTCTGGCCGGCCTCATAGCGTTGAGTGAAAAAAGTCTGGCTGTTCTCCACCTTCAAATTCACATCCCGGCAGACGTATTTCAGGCCGGCGTTACGGATCAGCGCGCCGGGCAGCAGGCCGCTTTCCGTCAAGACCTGAAAGCCGTTGCAAATGCCCAGGGTCGGCACTCCTTGTCCGGCCCGGCGCACCACTTCCTTCATCACGGTCGAGCGCGCGGCGATGGCCCCGGCGCGCAGGTAATCGCCGTAGGAAAACCCGCCGGGCAGCACCACCAGGTCCACCGTCTCGAAGGTCGCGTCCTTGTGCCATACCATCACCGGTGCCCGGCCCGTGGCGGCCTGCAGGGCGACCTGTACATCCCGATCGCAGTTGGAGCCCGGAAAGACGACGACGGCTGCTTTCATGGGGGCCAGGTCCTCCTAATAGACGTTGTTCACCGGGCGCTGACGGCTGACCGGTTTTGGGGATCAGTTGGACAGCTCGATGGCATAGTTTTCGATGACCGTATTGGCCAAGAGCTGTTCGCACATGGCCTCCACCGCTTGGCGGGCCTTGTCCGGGTCGTTTTCATCAAGGGAGAACTCGATCAGCTTGCCCTGGCGCACCTCGTCGACCCCGGCAAATCCCAAGGACGACAGGGCGTTTTCGATGGCCTTGCCTTGGGGATCGAGGACACCTGGTTTGAGCGTGACATGAACGCGAGCTTTCACGCGGGGCCTCCCGATTCGCTTTCTGGAAAGTGGCTGGAACATAGCCCCGCCGGCCGGGT
>JANQKX010000472.1 GCA_028280915.1 Kiloniellaceae bacterium | reverse complement strand
CATGCCGAGGGCGCGACGGATTATGTGGCCATGCCCATCACCTTCTCCGATGGTCACGTCAACGTGATCTCCCTGGCGGCCAATCGGGCCGGTGGTTTTTCCACCAGCGACCTGGGCCAGATTTACGAGATCCTGCCGATCCTCAGCCGTTTGTTCGAGGTGCAGGCCCTGCGCCGCTCCACCCGTTCCTTGCTGGACACCTACCTGGGCGAGCGCACGGGGGATTTGGTGCTCAACGGCCGGGTCCGGCGGGGTGATGGGGAGAACATTCCCGCCGTGGTGTGGTACTGCGACCTGCGCGATTCCACGGGCTTGGCAAGCAAGCTGCCCCGGGAAACCTATCTTTTGTTGCTGAACGAGTTTTTTGACGGGGCGGCCGGTGCGGTGAAGGCCGAGGGCGGCGAGGTTTTAAAGTTCATCGGTGACGCGGTCATGGCCATCTTTCCCATCGAAAGCTGCGCCATCAAGACCGCCCAGGCGGCCCAGGCGGCGCTTAGGGCCACCCGGGCGGCGCAGCACCGCTTTACCCAGGCCAACCAGGCCTATGGCGCCGATTTGGGAATCGACGTGGACGGCCGCATTTCCCTCAGCTTGGGGGACCTGACCTATGGCAACGTGGGCTCCAACGATCGTTTGGATTTCACCGTCATCGGACCCGCCGCCAACGAGGTGGCTCGGGTGGCCGACCTTTGCAAGGTATTGGAACAGCCGGTTTTGGCCACGGCGGCCTTCGCGGATCAAGCGCCGCACGAATTCCGAACGGTAGGGTTTCATGACCTGAGAGGTGTGCCCGGTACTCACGAAATCTTCACGTTATTGCCCCAGAGTTCCGCGTCGGGGTCTTAGTCGAAGGGCTGAGGCAAGCTTTACTCTGTTGACTTTTCGGGGCAGTCCATGGCGGAAGATCGTCTTGTGCGCGTCGCGCCTGAATTTCGGTACGAAAATCGGCGGGAGGGCCGCCGTCCGGTCTTCGGCTCGGCCCGAATAAACGGTCAAAGCTTTCCTCTGATTGATTGGAGCAGCAGCGGCTTTTGCGCCAGCGGGTACGAAGGCGGATTTTATGTGGGTGAGCGCTGCGACTTGGAACTCACCCTGAACCTGAATGATCAGGAAACCTTCTTTACCTGCCGGACTTTTATCGTGCGCACCGACGCGGCCGGGCAACAGATCGCCGGGGTCTTTTTGGAAATGGACCCGCGGGACCGTTTGGCCCTGGCGGAATACTTCGAGCAAGCGGACTCTTAAAGTTTTATCGCTGCAAAGGCTTGGTTCGGCGGCTTGGTAATCTTTCGTTAACCATCCTTGCGGCAAGGTTACCGCCAACCTTGAGAAAAATTCTCGAAAGGGGATGACCATGCCCGCATCCGGGACCCGCGCCCTGCCGGCGCTGGAAGACCGTCGGCGCAATCGGCGTTTTCCGATCGCGGAGACCACTAGCCTGGTCATGCGCGCCGGCCGCCGCACCTATCGCTGTGAGATTGTGGACATCTCCCTGGGTGGCCTTGGCCTGCAGCTGGACGAACAGGCGCCGCGGGCCCGCAAACTGGAATTCCACCATCCCACGGCCGGTCACCTCACGGGGCGCCGGGTCTGGTCGGATCAGGACCGCATCGGCATCGAGCTGCAAACCTCCGCTTCCTGGCTGACCCGGGCGCTCTATTCGGTACAGCTCGCCCTCTGCCCGGACTATAAAAGCCGGGATGGCGAGGCGACCCGCCCCTGATATGAGAAAGTCACCCGCCTAAGGTGCGATATTAGGGGCCCTTGCGGCGGCGGCCTTTGCCTCTTTTCGGGGCGCGTTTGGATTTGTGCGCGGCTTCGGCTTGGGCCATGCGGCCAGCAAATCCCCCACCGGCGACCGGCAGGTCCAGTTCGGCGGATTCCAAGCGCTTGATTTCGTCGCGCAGGCGGGCGGCTTCCTCGAATTCCAGGTCGGCGGCGGCGTCGCGCATGCGCTTTTCCAGGTCGGCCAGATGGGCCTTGAGATTGTCGCCCACCAGGTGGGGCGTGCCCGCATCGCCGGTGGAGACGGTGACGTGGTCCCGTTCGTAGACCGATTCTAGGATGTCGGAGATCTGCTTTTTGATGGATTCCGGGGTGATGCCGTGGGCGGCGTTATAGGCCTGCTGCTTTTCCCGCCGCCGGTCGGTCTCACTCAAGGCGTTGTCCAGGGAATTGGTGATCTGGTCCGCGTAGAGGATCACCCGGCCGTCCACGTTACGGGCCGCCCGGCCGATGGTTTGGATCAGCGAGGTGGTGGAGCGCAGGAAGCCTTCTTTGTCCGCGTCCAGGATGCACACCAGGGCGCATTCGGGGATGTCCAGGCCCTCGCGCAGCAGGTTGATGCCGACCAGGATGTCGAAGACCCCCAGGCGCAGATCCCGGATGATCTCGATGCGCTCCAGGGTATCCACATCGGAATGGATGTAGCGCACCTTCAGGCCGGCCTCGTGCATGTATTCGGTCAGATCCTCGGCCATGCGCTTGGTCAGGGTGGTGACCAGAACCCGATAGCCCGCCTCGGCGGTGGCGCGGCATTCGCCGATCAGGTCGTCCACCTGGGATTCGGTGGGGCGAATGATGCAGACCGGATCGATCAGGCCGGTGGGGCGAATGACCTGCTCGGCAAAGACGCCGCCGGTCTGCTGCATTTCCCAAGGCCCGGGGGTGGCGGAGACGAAGACCGTCTGGGGGCGCATCATCTCCCACTCCTCGAACTTGAGCGGGCGATTGTCGATGGCCGAGGGCAAACGGAAGCCGAACTCGGCCAGGGTGGACTTACGGGCATAGTCGCCGCGGAACATGCCGTTGAGCTGGCCCACGGTGACGTGGCTTTCGTCCACGAACAGCAAGGCCTCCTCGGGCAGGTATTCAAACAGGGTGGGCGGGGGCTCCCCCGGGGCCCGGCCGGTCAGGTAGCGGGAGTAGTTCTCGATGCCGGCGCAGGAGCCGGTGGCCTCGATCATCTCCAAATCGAAGTTGGTGCGCTGCTCCAGCCGTTGGGCCTCCAGCAGCTTGCCCTGCTGGGTGAAGAGGTCCAGCTGGACCTTCAGGTCCGCTTTGATCAGCTTGGCCGCTTGCTGCAGGGTGGGGCGGGGCGTCACGTAGTGGGAATTGGCGTAGATCTTGACGCTGTCCAGGCTGTCGGTCTTTTCGCCGGTCAAGGGATCGAACTCGCGGATCGATTCCACCTCGTCGCCGAACAGGCTGACCCGCCAGGCCCGGTCCTCGTAGTGGGCGGGAAAGATCTCCACCGTATCGCCGCGCACCCGGAAGGTGCCCCGGTGGAAATTGCCGTCGTTGCGTTTGTAGTGCAGCTCCACCAACTGCTTTAGGAAGACGCTGCGGTTGATCTCCTGGCCCGCCTTCACGGTGACGGTCATGGAGGCATAGGTTTCCGGCGAGCCGATGCCGTAGATGCAGGAGACCGAGGCCACGATGACCACGTCGTTGCGCTCGAAGAGGGCGCGGGTGGCGGCGTGGCGCATGCGGTCAATCTGCTCGTTGATGGAGCTTTCTTTTTCGATGTAGGTGTCCGAGCGGGGCACATAGGCCTCGGGCTGGTAATAGTCGTAGTAGGAGACGAAGTATTCCACCGCGTTGTCCGGGAAAAACCCCTTCATCTCCGCATAGAGCTGGGCCGCCAGGGTCTTGTTGGGGGCCAGGATCAAGGACGGGCGCTGCAGCTTTTCGATCACCCGGGCCATGGTGTAGGTCTTGCCCGAGCCGGTTACGCCGAGCAGCACCTGGTCCCGCTCGCCCTGGCCCAGGCCGCCGGTCAGCTCGGTAATGGCCGTGGGCTGGTCGCCGGCGGGCTGGAAATCGGACACGATCGCGAGCGGCTTGCTGCCGGGCTTTGGCGCCTGGGCAACCGCGGCGGCGGTGGGGAAGGGATCGACGACAGGTGAGGGCATGGGCAACTATATGCCCCTTTCCAACGGGGATTCCAAGGCCCCTCCGCCTAGCCCAATCCGCTTATCCCCGGCCGCCTAGGCTTGGAGGGGAGCGAGCACCTGGCGCAGGCTGTCCTCCTGGGCCGGGGTTAGGGGTTGGATGGGCTGGCGGCAGGGCCCCACGTCGAAGCCCATCATATTGGTGGCCGCCTTGATGGTGGGAATGTAGGCGTTGCTCCAGAAATGGATGTTGGCCGGCGCCATCTTGCGCCAGAGGGAGAGCGCCTCGGTGAGCTCGCCGGCTTCGATCAGTTCGTAGAGGCGCACGGTTTCCCGGGGCATGACGTTGACCGCGCCCCAGATACAGCCGACGGCGCCGGCCATCAGGCTGAAGCAGGCGATGGGGTCGCCCCCGTTGAGCACCTTGCCGCCCGTGGCGATGAGTTCTTGAATGCGCATCAGATCGGCGGTGCTGTCCTTGATGTAGGCGATATTGTCGATTTCCAGCAGGCGCTTGAAGAGGACGGGGGTCACGTCAAAGCCCGAGTGGACGGGAATGTTGTAGACCACGATGGGGCAGTCCACCGCCCGGGCGATGCCTTCGTAAAAGGCGAAGACCCCGCTTTCGTCCGGCCCCTCGAAATAGGGCGGCAGGATCATAAGGGCGTCCGCCCCGCAATCGGCGGCGTGCCGGGCCAAGTCGATGCCATCGCGCAGATTGGTGGCCGAGGTGTGGGCGATGGACGCGGCCCGGCCGTCGATGTGGCGGGTGCCCAGCTCGATCATGTGGCGCCGTTCCTCCGGCCGCAGATAAGCGAACTCGCCGGTGCCCGAGCAGAGCACCAGGCCGTGCACGCCGGCTTCGATCTGGGCATCGATCAAGGCCCGCAGGCGCCCGTCGTCCAACTGCTCGCCGCTGTCGTCAAAGGGTGAACAAAGCGCCCCGCAGATGCCTTTGAGTGGTTTGCGTGATGTCATGGCCCGTTCTCCCAAATGAAAAGCGATTCCCTGGCGCGGGAAACTGAAACCGCCTCCCGTGGCGGGGGATGCGGTTGGGAAAGTGTTACCTTCTGCCGGTCGCTTTGTCACTCTTTCCAGGCCTTGCCGTGCCGCCGTGCTTTCGACTCCCGGTGCCCTGCCCTGGCGCGGGCCTTTCCCCTGGCAAATTGGCGGGAAACCGTCCAGTCTTGCCCCAAGTTTAGGAAATATAAGGTGGGCGCCATGGTGCCGGATTGCGTGACACAGGCGCGGAACGACGACTTTCAGCGCGACGGGGTGACGGTCCTGCGCGGCGCCTTCACGGCGGATTGGATCGAGACCCTGCGCCGGGGGCTGGAAAAGAATATGGCGGACCCGGGGACTCACCGTCGGGAATACACGCCGGAAGGCAAGCCGGGGCATTTTTTCGGCGATTATTGCAACTGGCGGCGCATTGCCGAGTACGAGGACTTCGCCCGCAACTCGCCGGCCGCCGACATTGCCGGTGCCCTGATGGGCTCGAACAAGGTCAACCTGTTTCACGAGCACGTGGTGGTCAAGGAGCCGGGGACCCAGGAACGCACGCCCTGGCACCACGATCAGCCCTACTACTGCGTCGAGGGCAACGACAACGTGAGCCTGTGGATCCCCTTGGACCCGGTGCCCCAGGCGCGGGCGGTGGAGTTCGTCCGCGGCTCCCACAAGTGGGAGCGCTGGTTCACGCCCACCAAGTTCATCGGCGTGGACTATGACCGGGAAGACGCGGGCTTCGAGACCATTCCCGATATCGAAGGGGCGCGGGACGACTATGATATCGTCTCTTTCGGGCTGGAGCCGGGGGACTGCGCGGCCTTCCATTTCCGCACCGTGCACGGGGCGCCGGGCAATGCCTCGGCCGATACCTGGCGCCGGGCCGTGTCCTTCCGCTGGACCGGCGACGATGCCCGCTTCGTCATTCGCAAGGGCGAGATGTCGCCGCCGTTCCTGAGCTTTCCGGAATGCACCCTCAAGCCCGGCGATCCCCTGGACAGCGTGCTGTTTCCGGTGATCCGGGACGGCTCCGGCGCGGGTTGAATTCTTGATCATCAAAGAGATCCACCTGTTTCAGCACGAGCTGCCGGTCAAAGGCCGCGCCTATACCATGGCCCGGGCGGAAATCCGGGCGCTGCGCACGGTGCTGGTCAAGATCGTCACCGACGGGGGCCTTGTGGGCTGGGGGGAAACCTGTCCCCTGGGCCCCACTTATGCGGCGGCCCATAGCGGCGGCGCGGTGGCGGCCATCGCCGAGATGGCGCCCGGCCTGGTCGGTACGGAGGTTCTGCCCCTGACGCTCCAGCGCAAAATGGACGGCTTGCTGAACGGGCACAACTACGCCAAGGCCGCGTTGGACATCGCCGCGTTTGACGCGCTGGGCAGGCACTTGGGCCTGGGCGTGGCCGACTTGCTTGGCGGAGCGGCTGCCCAGCGGGTGCCGTCCTACTACGCCCTGGGCATTGCCGCGCCCGACGACACCGTCCGGATGGCCCAGGAAAAATGCGGCGAAGGCTATCCGCGCCTGCAGATCAAGGTGGGCGGCCGCGATGTGGAGATCGATGTGGCCGTCGTCCGGAAGGTCTGGGAAAAGGTGAAGGATCGCGGGGTCCGTCTGGCGGTGGACGGCAACCGGGGCCTGACCACGGGCGATACCTTGCGCCTCAGCCGCGCCTGCCAGGCGGTTCCCTTTGTCCTGGAGCAGCCCTGCAACAGCCTGGAAGAGCTGCGCCAGATTCGGTCCCAATTGGGCCACCCCCTGTACATGGACGAAAATGCCGTGGATCTGGCGACTGCAATTTCGGCCATGGGCACGGGACTGGTGGACGGCTTTGGCATGAAACTCACCCGCCTGGGCGGATTGCAGCCCATGTCGGCCTTTCGGGACCTCTGCGCGGCCCGCAACCTGCGCCACACCTGCGACGACAGCTGGGGCGGCGACATCATCGCCGCCGCTTGCGTGCATCTGGCGGCCACCGTGCAGCCGCGGTTGCTGGAAGGGGTCTGGATCGCCCAGCCCTATATTGAGGGACACTATAATCCCGAGGGCGGTGTGAAAATCGACGAGGGCCACATCAACTTGCCGCAAGGACCGGGCCTGGGCGTGTCACCCGATGAGAGCCTTTTCGGCGCGCCCGTGGCGTCCTTCGGCTAGTGTCTGGGCGCTACTCCGCCGCGGCAGCGGTGGCCAGGAAGCGCAAGGGGCCGCCGGGCCTGAGCGCGTCGAAGGGATAGCAGGTGACCAGGGTGAGGCGGGACGGGGCGCCGCTGGTGGCCAGGCGGGCGGAGCGGTGGTCCAGGACCATGCGGTGATCGATGCGGTAGCTGCGCCACTGCCCCTGGGCATCTTGCAGGCGGACTTCCATGCCCGGTGCCAGATCGGCCAAAAACGCGAAGTGGGTGTCCCGGTGGCCGCCGATCAGAATGTGCCCCGCCGCGCCCGGCCGGGCCGTGCCGATCACATGCCCCGGCGCGAAAGCAAGGCTGCGGCCCGAGGCGTTGGAGAGCACGATCTGATCCACGGCGAGATCCGGGACCGACAGGCGCGCCACGGGCCAGGCGTCCGCCCAGGGCCAGGGCCGCACCTGCTGCTGACCCGTCAGGGTCTCCGCCCAGGCTTGGGACAGCAGGCGCTGGGCCAGCCAGGCCTTGCCGTGCAGATAGGCCGATTGCCCTAGCTGCCAGCAGCCCACGGCGATCAAGAGGCCGGCCAGGATCAAGAGGACCCTGCGCCGCTTCCCATAGATAGGGGACATGATGAGCCCTAAGCCGGCTTGGGCTGCCCGTGGCGGAACAGGATCAGCAACACCAGGCCCAGGTTCAAGGCGATCAATCCGCTGACCAGCAGGAAGGGCCCCGGGGTGGCGCCTTGGGGCAGGTGCACCGGGTTGCCGGCGGCGGTTTTCTGCAACAGGCCGGGCGGCAGTTCGCGCAGGGGCATGGCTTGACCCGCCGCGCCGGACAGCCCGGCGGCGCCAAAAACCTTGTCGTAGTCCCAACCTTCCGGCAGGGCGCGGGGGATCTTCTGGCTGTCCGTCTCCCCGTCTTGCGGGCGGACCAGCTCGGCATCGATGGCCACCAGGCTGGTGTATCGTGTCACCAATTGGTGGGTGAGGGCCACTTCAAGGGCTTCGGCCCGCACGTTCTGCGCCGCCCGGCCCTCGATCAGGCCGTCTTCGATTTGGGTCAGCTTGGCCCGGGCCCAGAGGGCGGCGACGCCGGGGGCGTCTTTTTGCGCGCCCAGGTCCAGGGTGTTTTGCCAGGCGCCGGACCCGCGATGGCCAGTGACGGTGAGCACGCCCGCCAAGTCCCGCAAGGCCAGATTGGGGATCTTGGCGGTGAAGGTGACCGGCTGACCTTGGTAGAGGTCGGGCAGCGGCGCGGGAAAGGCCTGCGCCTGCGGGGCCAGGCTGTCGGGCCAGGCGAGGGAAATGTCGGTCAGGGCGGGGGCGGCCATCTTGGCAAAGAGTCGTCCCATGTGGTCTTCGACCTGGCTCAGGTCGCCGATGTAGGTGAAGGTGCCGCGCCCGGCCTGGGCCGCCTTGCGCATGAAATAGCTGTTGGGAGCCGAGCCGATGCCGACGGTGAACAGACGGCTGCCGTTCAACTGCGCGGCGGTTTGGCGGAACAGGTCCATTTCGTTGGAGACGGCGCCATCGGTGATGAAAACGACCTGACGCAAGTGGTCTCCGTCGCCGGCGTTGGCGAGGGCCAGATCCAGGGCCGGCGCCATTTGGGTGCCCCCCTCGGCTTCCAGGGCCCTGATGTAGTACCAGGCGCTGGTCAGATTTTGACGGGTGGCCGGCCGGGCGCGGGGAAAGAGCGCCGCCGTGGTGTCGGCGAACTGAATGATGTTGAAACGGTCGTCGGGACCCAAGAGCTTGAGGGCCTGCAGCAGGGCCGCCTTGGCCTGGTCCATGGAATCGCCGAACATGGAGCCGGAGCTGTCGATGACGAAAATCACCTCCCGGGCCAGGGCCGGGGCCGATTGGCCCGTCTCGTTTTGGGTTGCTTCGGGATCGGCGGCGGGCAGGATCATGCCCATGAGGTAGCTGGCGCCGTCCACCTCCTCGGCGAAGAGGGCGGCTTGAGGGGCGTTGCTGGCGACGGGCCGCCACTGCAGGACAAAGTCCTTGTTGGCGGAAACCTGGCCGGCGGAGAGGGTGAGGACGTGGGTGTCGTCCGGGCCGGTCTCGATCCGCACGTCGTGGCTGGGGCTGTCGATCTCGGTCAGGGGCACCCCGGGATTTAAGGCAACGCGCAGGCTAAGCGGGTTTTGATTTTCGCTGCCGGCCGGACCGTCCGGATCGGTGACGGGCCCGAAGAGGTCGCGGCCCACTGCGCCTGGGCCGGCGCTGGCCAGGGTGGCCGGACCTTCAACGGGGGGCTCGGCTGGTGGCGTGTAGCGCGGGGCCACCACCATGGGAAAGCGCAGGGAAAACAGGCCGTCTTCGTAAGCGGCTTGATCCTGGTACTCGATGGTGATGGCGACCCGGCCGCGGGGCGGGATGTTGGCGACCGCGGAGATGAAGACATTGGGCCGTTCGGAGGATAGCAAACTGGCCTGCTGCCCGGCATCGCTGGCCGCGTCGAAGGCCTTTTGTGCCTCCGCCTTTTCCATGATCACCCCATCGATCCGCCGCCCGTCGATATCCATGAGCAGGCGGTCCACCGCGGAGCCCTCGGGCAGGGGAAAGACATAGGTGGCTTCCAGCCAGGCGTCGGTCGGGTTTTCGAAGACCTGCCGGACTTGGGCCCGTTGAACCATCCCGTTGACGGTGATGTCCACATCGGTGCCGAGCCGGGGCGCCTCATAAGCCTTGCCGTTTTCGCCGCTGTGAAAAAACAGCCCGGCCGGCGGCCCCTCGGCCGTGGCCGGCTGAAGGAGAAAGGCCGGGTCGGCC
>JANQKX010000438.1 GCA_028280915.1 Kiloniellaceae bacterium | reverse complement strand
CGCCGACCGGCCCCGGGTCACCTTCGCGGATTAGGCGTTGCGCTGAACCGCGGCGGTCAGGGCACCGGCGCCGATCAGAAAACCGCCGCCCACCCGGTTGACCAGGCGCAGGCCGCCGGGCCGCAGGAACACCTGTCGCAGCTGTCCCGCCAAAACGATCCAGAGGGTGATGCTGAGCCCGGCCAGGGCCAAGAACGTGGCCTCGAGAATCACGAACTGGGGCAAGACGGCCGCCGCCGGGTCCACGAACTGGGGCACGAAGGCGACAAAAAACACGATGCTCTTAGGGTTCAACGCGGTAACCACAAAGGCGTTGCGGCAGATGGCCCAGCGGTCGGCCCGGTCCTGCCCCGCCTCGGGGGCCGCGGCTTGCGGTGGGCTGCGCCACAGCTTGATCCCCAGCCAGATGAGGTAGGCCGCCCCCGCCAGCTTCATGATGGTGAACAGGGTGGCCGAAGCGGCCAGCACCGCGCCGGCGCCCAACAAGGAAGCGGTCATAGCGACAAAATCCCCCAGCACCACGCCGGGCACCGCCGCCAGGGCCACACCCCGCCCGCGCCCCAAGGCGTAGCTCACCGAAAGCATGATGGTCGGGCCGGGCACCACCAGCAAAACCGTGCTCGCCACCACAAAGGCGATCCAGATTTCCAACGACACGATGAGATTTCCCCTCTGCAGCCTGATCAATCAGCGATCAAAAAGACAGGCAGGATCAGGCTTGGCAAGCCTCTTTTTTGGACGGTTCAGAGCGGCCGCTTGGCGCAGATCTCGTAGTGCGCCTGCCAGGGGCGCAACTGCTCGAATGCCGCGCTGGCGGCAAAGACATCGCTGTCCCCATAGCGCTTGCCGATGATCTGCAGACCCACGGGCAATCCCCCGGACAGGCCCCCAGACAGACCCGCGGGAATGGACGCGGCCGGGTGGCCGGTAAAGTTGAGGGGATAGGTCAGACACCAGCCCAGCAAGGGATTGACCGCCTCGCCGTTGATCCGGCTCGGCCCGACCGTGTTGCCGTCCGTGGCATTGTCCGGGGGCAGGCACGCCAAGGTCGGCGTCAGCAAAAGGTCATAGTCGGCAAAGACCCCCTGCACCGCGTCGTAAACCTCGGTGCGGATGATCTGGTCCTGTAGGACGTCCTGGGCGCTGGGCTGGAACGAGCCGTCGACCCAACGCAGGTATTCCGGCGGCAGATTGTCCGCGTGATCCTTGACCAAGTCCAGGCCGCGCTGCTTGGCCAGGGCCAGGGTAAACTGGTTGCCCGCCATGATCAGGCGGCACCACAGCTCGCTGAGTTCTTGCTGGCTGCGGGTGAGACCGAGCTTGACCTCCTCCACCCGGGCACCGGCCTCCTCAAAGACGCTCACCGCCGCGCGCACCACTTGGGCCACCGCCGGGTCCACGGGGAAAACGTCAAAGTCCGGACTATAGGCGATTTTCCAGCCCTTGATGGACCGCGTCATGGCCCCTTGGAAATCCACCTTGTCGTCCAGGCAATAGGGGTCCCGCGGGTCATACTGGGCCAGGACCTCCATGGCCAAGGCGCCGTCGGCGACCGAGCGGGTGATGGGCCCGTTGAAGATAAAGGGAGTGGTCGAGCCGGCGAAGCCCTCCGGCCGGATCACACAGGGCACCCGACCGAAGGCGGCCTTGTAACCGAAGGCCCCGCAAAACGCGGCGGGGATGCGGATCGAACCACCCCCGTCGGAGCCTTGGGCCAGGGAGACCATGCCGTCGGCCACCGCCGCGGCGCTGCCCCCCG
>JANQKX010000714.1 GCA_028280915.1 Kiloniellaceae bacterium | reverse complement strand
GCTGACCCGGGATCTGATCGACGCGGACAGCGGCGAGGCCGTGGCCGAAGTGGGCGCCAAGGTGACCCGGCGCCTGGCCCGCAAGCTGACCGAAGCCGGGTTGAAGGACCTTTTCGTCGCCAACGAGGAACTGGTCGGTTCCTACGTGGCGATGGATTACATCAACGAGGAAACCGGCGAGGTGCTCTGCGAGGCCGGTGACGAGTTGAGTGAGGATCTGATCGTCCAGCTGGCGGACTCCGGGGTCAAGGAATTGACCACCCTGGCCATCGATCACATCAACGTGGGCGCCTACATGCGCAACACCCTGGCGGCGGACAAAAACGCCTCCCGGGAAGAGGCGCTGATCGACATCTACCGGGTCATGCGTCCCGGCGAGCCGCCGACCTTGGAGACGGCCGAGGCCATGTTCAAGGGCCTGTTCTTCGATGCCGAGCGCTATGACCTCTCCGCGGTGGGCCGGGTGAAGATGAACGCGCGCCTGGACTTCCAAACCGACGACCAGATGCGCTGCCTGCGCCGGCAGGACATCCTGGAGATCCTGCGCATTCTCTTGGACCTGAAAGACGGCAAGGGCGAGATCGACGACATCGACCACCTGGGCAACCGTCGGGTGCGCTCGGTCGGTGAGTTGATGGAGAACCAATACCGGGTCGGCTTGCTGCGCATGGAACGGGCCATCAAGGAGCGCATGAGTTCGGTGGAAATCGATTCGGTCATGCCCCATGACCTGATCAACGCCAAGCCCGCGGCCGCCGCGGTGCGGGAGTTTTTCGGCTCCTCCCAGCTGTCCCAGTTCATGGACCAGACCAATCCCTTGTCGGAAATCACCCACAAGCGGCGTTTGTCGGCCCTGGGCCCGGGCGGCCTGACCCGGGAGCGGGCGGGCTTCGAGGTGCGCGACGTGCACCCCACCCACTATGGCCGGATCTGCCCCATTGAAACGCCGGAAGGCCCCAACATCGGCCTGATCAACTCCCTGGCCACCTATGCCCGGGTGAACCAATATGGCTTCATCGAAAGCCCCTATCGCCGGGTCGAAAACGGCAAGGTGGGCGACGAGGTGATCTATCTGTCGGCCATGGAAGAGGGCCGCTACATGATCGCCCAGGCCAACGCGGTGCTGGATGGTGAGGGGCGGTTTACCGAGGACCTGATTTCCTGCCGGCGCGGTGGCGAATACCTGGTTTCCCGGCCCGACGACATCGACTTTATCGACGTGTCGCCCAAGCAGGTGGTTTCCGTGGCCGCGGCCCTGATCCCCTTCCTGGAGAACGACGACGCCAACCGGGCGCTCATGGGCTCCAACATGCAGCGGCAGGCCGTGCCCCTGCTGAAATCCGAAGCGCCGCTGGTGGGCACCGGCATGGAATCCACCGTGGCGCAGGATTCCGGCGTGGCCATCAGCGCCCGCCGGGCCGGCGTGGTGGACCAGGTGGACGCCACCCGCATCGTGATCCGGGTGACCGAGGAAACCTCCAGCGGCGAGCAGGCGGTAGATATCTATAACCTGTTGAAGTTCCAGCGTTCCAACCAGAACACCTGCATCACCCAGCGGCCGCTGGTCAAGATGGGCGACCTGGTGGAGCGGGGCGACATCATCGCCGACGGCCCGTCCACGAACCTGGGCGAGTTGGCCCTGGGCCGCAACGTGCTGGTCGCCTTCATGCCGTGGCAGGGCTACAACTTCGAGGACTCCATCCTGATCTCCGAGCGCATCGTGCGCGATGACGTCTTCACCCCGATATGGATCGAGGTGAAGA
>JANQKX010000413.1 GCA_028280915.1 Kiloniellaceae bacterium | reverse complement strand
CAGGTCCGCGCCGTTGAGGCGCAAACGCTCCTTTTCGCAATCCGTCCAAACCACACCCGGCTCAGGCGGATCGTTGCAGTCCGCGTGGGAGGGGCTGGGCCAGGCAACCAGCGCCACGCCGGCGACGGCAGCAAGACCCGCCGGGACGGCCAGACGCGTCATCCAACCTTTAAAACCACTCTTTTCCATGCCCGTCCGTGATCATCCTCGAAATTGATCCTATCCCCGCATATGGGGAGCGGCGCCGCCGCTTTCGAGGGGGCGGCGGGCATAATCCCTTCAAATGTCGGGGTAACTCCGAGGGTTACGCCGGAACAGGCCTGGTTCAGTCGTTATAGGTGACCGGCACAAACCGGCCGCAATCGCCATGGCCATAGGCCTCGGTCAACTCGCAGCCCTGGTTCAGTTCGATCACCACGTCGCCGCGGCAATTGTCCATCTCCACCCAGGCGTTCATGCCCAGGATGTTGTCGCCCTGATGGCCGCCGGCATATTTCGGATAGTAGAGGACTTTAATCACGTGATCGCCGATGCCGAGCTTTTGGATCTGCTCTTGCACCTGGGGCCGGCAATCGTCGGGCAGCCAGTCCTCGGCGAAGGCGGCGGCGCTCGCGAAAACCTGTGACAGGGCGACGGCGGCGGCGAGGGTCAGTTTACGGCGATGGGTCATTTTGGGGTCTCCTTCGAAGGATTTAGAGCCAATGGAATAACCTTAACATAGCTCACCTTTGTTGGCGTTTCCGTCGCAGCGGCGAAAAATGTCGGGACGTCACGACAAGAACTGACTTTCGAAGGGGTAGACGGTGAAGTTTTCGAAGCCGGTTTCCGTCACCACGCCTTGGTCCTCCAGCTTGACCCCGCAGGAGCCGCCCACCTCGCCGAAGTAAGCCTCGACGCAAAGGCACATGCCGGGCTCCAAAACCCCATCATAGCCGCAGTCGTCCCAGTCTTCGGGATAGCGCAGGGAGGGGTATTCGTCACAGAGCCCGACCCCATGGTACATCACCCCATAGCGTTGGTCGCGGTACTTTTCGGGCAGCCTTTGCCCCGCTTCCATGAGTTCGCGGAAGCTGAGCCCCGGCTTCAAGAGGGCCATGTTGTGCTGAATGTGGTCGTAGGCGGCCTGGTAAACGTCCTTTTGGACCGGGCTCGGCGCCTTGTCGCCCACCACCCAGGTGCGGGAGAGGTCGGCACAGTATCCGTAAGGACCGATCAGGTCCGTATCGAAGGCCAGCAGATCGCCCTCCTGCATGACCCGCGGGCCGCATTCCTGGAACCAGGGGTTGGTCCGCGGGCCCGAGGACAGGATGCGGGTTTCGATCCATTCGCCGCCACGGATGAAGTTGCCCTTTTGCAGCTCGGCCCAGGCTTCCACCTCGCTGATGCCCGGCCGGGTGACCGCGCGCATCTCGTCCATGGCCGCTTCACAGGCGGGGATGGCACAGCGCATGGCATTGAGTTCCTCGGGGCTCCTGATCTTTCGGGCGTGCTCGCTGACCGCCTGGCCGGGGGACTGCTGGAAACCGAGCTGGTCGAGGGCGCGCACCCCCTCCAATTCGAGCCGGTCCACGCCCAAGCGCCGATTTTCACCGACGCGCTGGCGACAGATCTCATCCACTTGGGCGGCGAACTTTTCAGCGTGCTCCGTTCCCCGATCGGCGCTTTCGAAATAAAAGAAACTGGCGCCATGGCGCAATTCGCTCACCAGGGGAAGGTGGTCCGAGAGGTGATCACAGCCGTGGAAATCCCATAGCACCATATGGCCGTCGGCGGTGAGCAGACAGGCCCGCGCCGGGTTGTGGGTGATCCAGAGCTGCATGTTGCTGGTATCGGTGGCGTAACGGATGTTCAAGGGGTCGAACATCAAAAGGCCCGCCATGTCCCGCTGCTGCAATTCGCGGACCAAACGGCCGTGCCGGTATTCCCGCATGCTGGGCAGATGGGGCGGGGTCAGGCCCCGGGCCGCCCATTCCTGAAAGGCGAGATCCGTGGGGCCCGTCTCGACCCGATTGCCGTCGTTGGGCGTGCCGTCGGGCAGCAGGGGCGCTTGGCTCACCCGGCTGCGGCGATAGGGGTCGATCTTGCGTGCGGCGCCGACCACAAAGGGGTTGGTGTTCATGGCGTTTTCCCTCCCGCGGGATCTCTTGCGCAGTTTTTCCCTTCAATCGTCTTTAAGGCCTTCCAGTAAGGAGGTCCATAAAAATCAAGCGCCGGTCCTTACGAACAGCGCCGTGATGGAAACGGGGGAGGCGGGTGGTCCAGGTGACAGGACGGAGCTAGAACCCAGAGGGCTCTCGTCGTTTCTTCGAAAAGACTGCCGCCCAGCTGCCAATGGAGATAATGGCTAGAACGGATCTCAGATCAATTGGAAACGGCCCTATTACGTATCGAGGGCGATCCAATTGGCCTGAGATCCACTCGATACTTTTATGAGATAGAGCGAAACAACAGGCCAGGTGCCTACGCACCTGATCTGTGTTTGCTCTAGCGTTTCGCCTTGCGAAACGCTGTTGGTGCGAGCGGCGGGACTTGAACCCGCAAGACCTTTCGGTCACTGGATTTTAAGTCCAGCATGTTTACCAATTTCATCACGCTCGCATAGAGGCGTGGGCGCCGCCGGAATCCGGACGGGCAGTTTCGGTTTTGTAGCGGCCTTGATGGGGCAGATCAACTCCCCCGCGGGCGCCGGATTGTGGATTGCCTTACGGCAAGTCACCCATTTGGCTGCGGTGGCGCAAGAGATGATCGGCCAGCACCACGGCCATCATGGCTTCCCCCACGGGCACGGCGCGGATGCCCACGCAAGGGTCGTGGCGGCCCTTGGTGACGATCTCCGTATCCTGGCCGCTTTTGTCCACCGTGCGCCGGGGTGTGAGGATGGAGGAGGTGGGCTTGACGGCGAAACGGACCACCACGTCCTGGCCGGTGGTGATGCCGCCGAGGACACCGCCCGCGTTGTTGGAGGCAAAGCTGACCGCGCCGTCTTCCATGCGCATCTCATCGGCATTGTCCTCGCCGGAGAGGGCGGCCGCGTCGAAGCCGGCGCCGATCTCCACGCCCTTGACCGCGTTGATGGACATCATGGCCTTGGCCAGGTCCGCGTCCAGCTTGTCGTAGACGGGCTCACCCAGCCCGGCGGGAACGCCCGAGGTCACCACTTCGATCACCGCGCCGGCGGAGGAGCCGTTTTTGCGGATCTTGTCCAGGGCCTCAGCCCATTTTTCGGCCGCCTTGGGATCGGGGCACCAAAAGGGGTTTTGCGCGCAGACCGACCAGTCCCAGGCGGCCCGGTCGATCTTCAAGGCGCCCATTTGGACGAGGGCGCCCCGAATGGTGATTTGGCCGGGCAGGAGATATTCCAGCACCCGCCGCGCCACGGCCCCGGCGGCGACCCGCATGGCGGTTTCCCGGGCCGAGGAGCGGCCCCCGCCGCGGTAGTCGCGGATGCCGTATTTCTTCCAGTAGGTATAGTCGGCATGCCCGGGGCGGAACTTCTCGGCGATCTCGCTGTAGTC
>JANQKX010000387.1 GCA_028280915.1 Kiloniellaceae bacterium | reverse complement strand
CGCCGACCTGTTCGAACGAAGTGCAAATGGCTTGCGCCCGGCCGGCGAGAAAACGATTGGCCCGGCCAAGCACCGCGTTTTGCTCGTGCACGATCAGGGGCAGCCCCAAGTGGCTGCCGGCCAGGGCGCTGGGTGCGGAGGGATAGCCGCCGAAGCCCACCACCGCCGCGGCGCCGCTTTGACGCAAAATACGGCGCGCCTGGAAATAGCCGATGGACAGCTGGGCAAAACTTCTTGCCCGCTTGATCGGACCACTTCCCGCAACGCCGCCAGCAGCAATGGCATGGCTTTCGATCATTCCCTGTTCCGCTTCCCCCCTATCGGCATGGGCCGCACCGGATTGCGCCTGTGCGCCGGAATTTCCCGAGCCCCGTGGATCGGTCAGCAGCATGACGTCAAAGCCGCGGGCCTGAAGCTCGCGGGCCAAAGCTTGCGCAGGAAAGAGATGTCCCCCGGTTCCCCCGGCCGCGAGCGCGATCTTTGGTGAGACTGCACCCATCATGTAGACCCCTCGTATCCCGCCCGGCGTCGGGTCAAGGACAAAATCATGCCAACGCTTAGTCCCAGAGCCAAAAGGGACGATCCGCCGTAGCTGATAAAGGGCAAGGTCATGCCCTTGGTGGGCATCAGGTGAAGCGTCGACGCCATGTTGATCAGCGCCTGCAAGCCGAACTGCACCAAAAGGCCGCTGACCGCGAGCAGGATGAAAAAGTTGCTTTCCTGCATCAGGCGGGAAAAACCGCGCAGCACCACAAAGGCAAACAAGCCGACGATCATCAAGCACACCAAGAGCCCAAGCTCCTCGCCGGCAACGGCAAAAATAAAATCGGAATGGGCATCGGGCAGCTGGCTCTTGATCGTCCCCTCGCCCGGGCCACGCCCGAACAGGCCGCCGTTCATGAAGGCCTCAATGGAACGGCCGATCTGATACTTGTCTCCCGCCGCGGGGTCCAGAAAGCTGTCGATGCGCGCCGCCACGTGGGGCATGAAAAAGTACCCGAGGGTGAGCCCCGCCACCGGCAGCAGGGCCAGCAGCAACACCCAAAACAGGGGCAGGCCGGCCAAGAAAAACTGCGCGCCGAAGATGGCGCTCACCAGCATGGCCTGCCCCACATCGGGCTGGAGCAACAGCAAGGCCACCACGATCAGCCACAGGGCGGTTGCGATCTTGCCGCCGGGGAAACCGTCATCGGTCTTTTCAGCGGCAAACATCCAAGCGCTGACCACGGCAAAAAACGGTTTCACGAACTCGGACGGCTGCAGAGAGAAGCCGAAAATGGACAGCCAGCGGGTGGCGCCTTTCACTTCTGCCCCAAACATCAAGGTGAACACCAGCAGCAGCAAGGATCCGACCAGGCCAATGACGGCCGCGCGGCGAATCCAACGGGGCGAGGCCAAGGAAAAGGCGATTATTAGGATGGCTGCGATGGGCAAGAGCACCAACTGCCGCCCCGCCAGGTGGAAGGCATCCAATCCGATGCGCTGACCCGCCGCCGGCGAAGCGGCCAAGATCAAGATGGCCCCGAAACCCATCAAGGCGAAGATCGCCACTAAGGTCCAACGGTCGACGGTCCACCACCAGCGGCCCAAAACGCTCGTATCCGTGCGGGCAAAGCCGTTCATCAGCAGGCCCCCACACGGTTCGACGGTACGGCCGCCACCTCGGCCTCAGCCGCGATGTGAGATACAACGTCGCGGAAGGCCTCGCCGCGCACTTCAAAACTGGCGAATTGATCGAAAGAGGCGCAGGCGGG
>JANQKX010000316.1 GCA_028280915.1 Kiloniellaceae bacterium | reverse complement strand
ACGCAGGAGGCCCTTGGCCGTTTCGAAGGCCTCCGGCGTGAAGTCGTAAAGCAGATGCCAGGCCCGCATGGTCAACTCCCAGACGGTCAAGTCCGGGCGGTTGCCGCGGCCGCCGGGCGGGCTGGCGGTCAGGTGAACCCGGGTCTGGATCGAGGCCACCACGTTGCGGGTGATTTCGTCCTGCAGGTCGAAGACATCGGCCAGCGTGCCGTCATAGCGTTCGGACCACAGGTGCCCGCCGGAGGTGCCGTCGATCAACTGGGCGGTGACCCGAATGCGGTCGCCGGAGCGGCGCACGGAACCCTCGAGCACGTAACGAACGCCCAGCTCCGCCGCGATGCGTTTGACGTCCACGTTCTCGCCCTTATAGGTAAAGGTGGTGTTGCGGGCGATGATGAACAGCCAAGGTGAGCGCGACAGGGCGGTGATGATATCCTCGGCGATGCCATCGGAAAAAAACTCCTGTTCCGGATCCCCCGACATGTTTTCAAAGGCGAGCACGGCAATGGAGGGTTTGTCGGGCAACCGGGGCCGCTGGCCGCGTTGGTGCATGCTTGTCTGGGAGTTTTGCGCCAGGTGCTTGTGCAGCGCCAGTTTGGACGAAACCCCCAGCTTGCGATAAACCGTCGTCAGGTGGGTGCGCACGGTCGAGGGGGCGATGCAGAGGCGCTCGGCAATCTGGCTATAGCTTTCCCCGTTTGAGAAGGCCTCCGCGATCTCCTGCTCCCTTGGGCTGAGGGGCTCCCTGGGGCTGAGGGGCTCCCCGGGGCCGGGGTGCTTGCCGCGCAAAACTGGTTTTTCCAAAGCGCACTCCAGGTTGGCCGTGTTTTTGTTCTTCGTGCCTGTGCCGGTATTCAAATACATCAACTGCCGTAGGCAATATACAGCAAGCGCCGGATTTTCCTAATGCGCGGGGGCCTTTAGCATCAGGCCCATCACCACAGCAAAAAAGGAGCCATGAAATGTCGGATTCACAAATTGGCGGCGCCGGCAGCGATGCCGAGATCGTGCAACGGGGCTGGGAGGCGGTGGCCCGCGGCGACTGGGACACGCTGATCGCCGATTATACCGAGGATATGATATTTGTCATGCCCGGCCAGAACGACGTTTTGAAAGGCCCGGCGGCCTTTCGCCAAGCCCTGGAGAACCTGGGCACCGTCCTGCCGCCCGGCTTTGATATCACCGCCATTCGGCAAATCGGCGACAACGGGGAGGTGGTTTCCATTCTGGAGTGGAAAAGCGACAAAGTTCCGGAGGGCAGCCAGCTCGCCGTGCTGTTTAAGCTGCGCGCCGGCAAGGTTTTCGAGGAACGCTGGTTCATCGACACGGAGCAGTGGAAAGCGGCCTTTTAGGCGACCGGCTTGTTAGGTGTTCGGCTTGTTAGGTGTCCGGCTTCTTGGCGGGGTCATGCGAGCGATCGGCCCCGCCATATGCCGAACCGGGGCCGGTCGTGACGCCGCGCCGCCCAGATCAGTTCGCCGGATTGACCGCGCTGATCACCCAGGACGAGCTGTCCATGATGATGCCCTCGGCGGTGGCTTCCTGGGCGGCGATGTCGTCGGCGAGCGCTTTTTCGATGGCCTCGCGCTTTTCCTCGGCCTCGGCACCGGCTTCCCGAAAGACCTCGCCAGCGGGCCCCAGGGCCAGCTGAAAATCGATGGCATCTTGCACGTTCTTGCCGATCAGAACCGGGGCATCCACGCGCGTGAACTCAATATCGCTATAACCGGCGGCGGTCATCATGCCCCGCACCATGGATTCATTCGCCATGGAAAAGGGACCGGGGCCGCAGGTCTGGGCGTCCTCTCCGGGGGGCGGCAGGAAGGTCAGCACCACGTCCTTGGCCCTGGACAGCCAGGGATTGTCCGCCCGGTCCCGCCACACGATGTGGACCATGCACCCGCCGGGCTTCAGGGCCTGGCGCATGTTGCGCATGGCCACCACAGGGTTGGTGAAAAACATGGTGCCGAAGCGGGAAAAGACAAAATCGTATTCGTTGACGGGCAGGGCGATTTCCGCGTCACCCCTTTGGAACGATACGTTGCCCACCCCTTGGGCGGCCGCATCGTCGCGGGCATAGTCCAAAAAGGCATCGCAGCAATCGATGCCCACCACGTGGCCGGAGGGGCCGGCCATGTTGGCCAGCTTGATCGCCGTGTCGCCGAAACCACAGCCCACGTCCAGCACACTGTTGCCTTCCTTAACCGGCAGGGAGGGGAAAACCGCTTCGCTGTGATGGGTAAGGCCATCCACCAGGATGTGCTTGAAGCGGATGAACTTGGGCGCCAAGACCTCGTTCCAAAACCGCACGAACTCGGTGTCCTGGCTGGTGTCTCGTCCTGCTTGCGTCATCTTTGCCCTCGCTGTGGTTTTTCCGCCTTTGCCCATGGTGTGGAACGGCAGGTTTCTATTTTGCCCTGCTTTTCGCCCTGCGCCTTGAAGAATAACCTCATTCTGATTGTGTGGTGCTTTTGTGTCGATCGAAATCGGTTTGTGATCAACCGCCCAGACCATCGGGCTCGAAGGATACGCAAAAATACTCAGGGCAAGCCGAAAAGCTCCTGAGGCTCGCGCACCCCGCGCAGGGCGTGAAAGCCCAGGGATTGCAAGGGCCAAGCGCTGCCGGTTTTTTGACCCGCGGCCATTTGGAAGGTGCTGGAAACCAGGATGTTCCGCTCCAGGGGCCGGCATAGGGCCTGAATGCGGCTGGCTTCGTTTACCGCCGGGCCGATCACGGTGAAATCGAGCCGCTCCCGAGCGCCGATGTTGCCGTAAAAAACCTCACCCAGGTGCAGCGCCAGGCCGAATTCCATGACCGGTTTGCCGGCGGCCCGGCGGCTGTCGTTGAGGGCGGGGAAGGTCTTTTGCAAGGCCGTCGCGGCCGCGAGGGCATCTTGGCACACATCGGCGGCCGCCCGGCCCGTCAAATCGAAGGTGCCCAGCAAGCCGTCCCCCATGAACTTGAGGATCTGGCCGTTGTGGGCGTGAACCGGCTCTGCCATGGCTTCCAGATAGTCGTTGAGCGTTGCCACCAAGAGATCCCGCGGCAGACGGTCGGTCAGCTTTGTGAAGCCGCGCAGATCGGCAAACCAGATGACGGCGCGGATGGCTTCGGCCGAGCCTCGCTCGATGGCGCCGGTGAGAACCCGGGCGCCGGCGTCCCGGCCCAGATAGGTTTCCAAAACCGTGCTGGCCACGTCATAGGTCAGGCGGGACTTGGTGGCCAAGGCCAGATAAGGCAGAGCTTCCTCGACCTGTCGGAGCTGGCCGTCGTCAAAGCCTTGGGGCAGGTCCGTGGCGCAGGAAAAGAAGATTCCGTTGAGCACATCGTCCGAAGGCCCGGTATCGCTCGCTCCCTTCGGCCCTTTGGTCAAATTTTGCACCTGGTCGGGGTCATAGGGCACGATGTGAGCGGCATAGTCCTTAAGGCCTTCCGCCCGCAGTTCGTCAAAGAGGACAAAATCCTCGCCGCCCTTCGTGTCAAGTCGGCGGCGCAGGGATAAAAGCCCCCGGCTGCGCATGTGGTGCACGGGGCTCTTCAGATAGAGGTCCTGGCTCAGCACGGCCCGCTCCCGGGGAATGTGCTCAATGCCGTCGGCGTCGGGCCGCCAAACAAAGGTTTGGGAGCCGTAGCGGGGATGAAGGGTGTACATGCCCGTGGAAACCCGCTTGAGGGGAAAGCCGCTGTTATGGACTTCCCGGCAAAAGCCGTCGATCTGTTCGCCCACCGGCAGGCCTTGCAGGCCCCGCCTCAGGACGCGGGCCGGCAAGCCCTCCAGGTTAAGCGGCGGTGGGGGTGGTGATGTTAGCGGCGCGTCACCCATGATCCATTTTCCCCCAGATTCAATTCTCCGAGGCCCTGGCCTTTCGACAATCTTCGTAAAATACAGCAAGCTTCAAGGATGACCAGCGCTTCCAATGGACCTATTGGATGGCGGGTTGGCGCTGATCGGCCCCGTTTAAGATTCATGAAATCTTCATGGGTTACACTCCCTCGCAAGTGAGTGCAAAAACATGCGTTAGGGAATTGAAAACAATGAAATATATTGCCTCTAAGCTGTCTTTGGCCCTGGCCGCCGCCCTGATTTCCGGTTTGGTCGCCGTGCCTTACGGTCTTGATTTTTCCACCGATTCCGTTTTGACCGAACAGTCCGCCGAGGCCAAGGGCCGGGGCCATGGCGGCGGTGACCGGAATGGCGGCGACGGGGATGGCCGGGACGACGGCGAAGACCGCGGCGACCTTTCCTCTGATGGCAGGGGCGCCAACGTGGCCTCCACCGCCGAGGACAAACAGATGTCCATCGACCAGGCCATCGACAACCTGGATCAGGATTTTAATTCCGTGATGGATAAGATGTTCGGCGAGGATGAAGGGCAGGGCGCCCAATAACCGCCTTTTCCTGGGAGCGATCTCAGGTTGGCTGTGCCTGCACCAAACCTGTTGCTTGTCGCTAGGCGGGCCGGCTGAACTCCGCCAGGGGATTGCCGCACGGATGCTCGTAGGGATCATAGTATCCCACGTAGGAGACGTTCTCCCAGCCTTGCGCGCCCTGTTGGAAAAAGTCGGTCGAAAACAAGAACGACGTGACGATTTCCCGCTCGAATTTAGCCAGCAGCTGGGCCCGATGGGTGGGCAAGAGGGATTGAAAAGTCTCGGAAAAGACGATCGGGCCAATGGTGCGCAGCCCGTTGACCGCCATTTCGTTTTTGCGCATCTGTTTGTTTTTGGCGGCGAAGTTCGTCGCGAAATCCTGCAGATCCCTCTCGGGCAGGGACTGTTCGGGCAGATTACGCCGAATGGCGGAGATGACGATGTCTTCGGGTTTGCGCTGGAACCAGCTGAACCCGCCCAGGAAGACCAGCGCACCGACAAACAAGCCGCCGCCCAGGAACGCCCGCCGGCTGGTGCTGGATGTCCCTTTTCGGCTATCTTCCGCCGCGCCTGTCGGTCTGTTTTTGTTACTCATGACACTCTCCCTAAACCTGGCTTGCCCTAAACCTGGCTCGCACTGAGCCGGTCCGCCGTGCGCAAGGCCAGGGACGACAGCATCAAGGTGGGATTGACTTGGGCGCCGTTGGGAAAGGCCCCGGCGCCCAGCACCACCAAATTGCGCACCCGGTGATCGATGAGGTCCCGGTCAAGCACGGAATCAGTGGGATCATCGCCCATGACGGTGGTGCCGTGCACGTGGGTGCTGGATCCCAGGATGGGGGCGACCTCGATACCCTCGACCGGCAGCGGCGCAAAAGCCTGGGCCAAAAGGTCGTGGGCCATGTCGTAGGTTTTCCGGGCGTAGGGCGTGAAACCGCTAAACTCGGCAATGGGCTTGCCGCCGCTTTCTTCGGGCAGGACGACCCGGTTTTCAAGCTGCGGGATTTCCTCGACCTTCATGAAAACGGGCATGACCTGGCGCCAGCGGCCCTCCTCGACGCGAAGCCGCCCCATGTTGTGGGTCTCGATCACCATGCTGCCGCGCTCACTTCGAAACGCGCCGTCATACTGGCTGAAATTGTGGCAGCCCAAGAGCGAGCTGCCGTTGAAGTGGTCCACGCCGTCGAGCAGGATCTCCGCCGTGAAGGCCAGCTGGCAATGGAGGTACCGGCCCAGCGCGGGCGATTCTAGCCCCGAGCGCATCATGATGACCGGATTAAAAATACTGTTGGCGGCCAAGACCACCAAATCCCCCTGGACCCGCTTTTCCCGGCCGTTATGCAAGAAGGTGACGCCGCGGGCCTGTCCGCCGGCCATATCGATGCTGTGGACTTCCGCATTCACCATCACCGAGACCCGCGGGTCCTCATAAGGGGCCATCATGCTGTTCAGCACGGTGAATTTGGCCCCGATGGGACAGATGGAACAGACGCCGTTGGCGCAACAGGCTGGCCGCGTGGCCGTGTCCCGCGACGCCCGGGCGGTCGGGGCCTCCATATGGAATTCGGGGCTGGCCTGCATCATCAGCCGATCCGCGTCGGAAACCTTGTGCGCCGGCAGGGGATAGGGCTTGGATTGGGGCCAATAGGGCCGGCTCGGCCCGGAAATCTCCATGATCGCTTCGGTTTGCGTGAAGTAGGGCTCTATCTCTTCATAGGAAATAGGCCAATCCCGTCCCACGCCATATAGGCTTTTCAGCCGCATATCGTTGGGCGTAAAGCGCGGCGTGTTGCCGACCCAACAATTGGAGCCGCCGCCGAAGCCCACCGAGAACACCCAATTGAAGCTGTGCGCGCCCGCTTTTTCGTAATAGACGTGGGCTGGGTGATCGGCCGGGCGCTGATGTTCGATTTGCCAGCCTGAATCGCGGAACGGCCCCTTTTCCAGCACCAAAATGCGCTGCCGGCCCGGATTGCGTTCCAGATAGCGGTGCAGGAAAAAAGTTGCGGAAAAGCTGGAGCCGACGACAATGACGTCATAGCTGCCGTCTGCGTGCTCAACGGGCGTCATGCGTGATTTCCTCGGTTCCCAAGAACTCAATTCAATATGGACCTAACGGTCCCATATTCCACAAGTTCCTTAACAGTGATTGGGCAGGAACCGACGGGCAATGCTCATCTGTAAGATGACACATCATCAATTTCCCGTAAAGCATTATAATATTTGGTTAATTCTCAGATTTACGTAACCGGGAATGCGTCAAGTTCCGGGATCGCCGATCGACGCTTGCCGGGACGTGGTCCATGATCTTGTGCACCGCCCCGTCGGCTGGGGCGGCCCCCGAATCCCGGAATTTGAAATGTTTCGCTCAAGCGTTTCTGGTCGAGCAAAGGGCCGGTTTAAATGACGACGACGGAAAACATGACCGCAGGACGCCATTTCTTGACATCTGAAACTAATGAGCAAATGGGCTTGCGAGAGCACTGCCAATTATACCAAGATAATGCTTGGGAATTTTAGCCCATCGATTTGGCCCGAGCGAGGCTGGCGGTTTAGAACCCTCGTCTCGCTGGGTTTGTTGGGGCGTGGTTCCGGCCGGTGGCCCTAGACCCGGCAAACCGAGGCAAAAACGAAAAAAGTTCGAGGGGCGGGGGAATTGAACGAGATGCGAGGCGATACCGACTTTGCCGTCCAGGTCAAAGGGGTAACGAAGG
Organism: Kiloniellaceae bacterium; assembly: GCA_028280915.1. Lineage (GTDB taxonomy): Bacteria > Pseudomonadota > Alphaproteobacteria > Kiloniellales > Kiloniellaceae > JANQKX01. The sequence continues at coordinate 5,796 of JANQKX010000316.1, read as the reverse complement.
TATTCGGTACGGGCGCCCAGGCGTTTCGAGCGGTCGATGAGGTATCCATCGACATTCAGCAAAACGAGTTTCTGACCCTTTTGGGGCCGTCCGGCTGCGGCAAGACGACCTTGCTGCGCATGATCGCCGGCTTTGAACATCCCACCGCCGGCCAGATCTTGCTGGATGGAGCGGAAATCTCTCACTTGCCGCCCTATCAGCGCCCGGTGAACACGGTTTTTCAAAGCTATGCCTTGTTTCCCCACATGACCGTGGCCCAAAACATCGCCTTCGGGCTGGAGATGCTCGGCAAACCGGCCGGGGAGGTGCGCCAGACCGTGGACGCCATGTTGACTCTGGTCAGAATGGCCGAACTGCGGGATCGGCGCACGGATCAGATCTCCGGCGGGCAGCAGCAGCGCGTGGCCTTGGCCCGGGCCTTGGCGCCCCATCCCAAGGTGCTGTTGCTGGACGAGCCATTGTCGGCGCTGGACTATAAGCTGCGCAAGGACATGCAGATCGAGTTGAAGCGCCTGCAGTCCGAAACCGGGATTACCTTCGTTTTCGTCACCCATGACCAGGAAGAAGCCCTGACCATGTCCAACCGGGTAGCGGTGATGAACCAGGGCAAGATTCTCCAGCTGGGTACGCCCCGGGACATCTATGACCACCCGGCCGAACGATTTGTCGCCGATTTTATCGGGGATACGAACTTTCTTAACGCCCAGGTCGTTAACAGCGCCGGCGGCAAGGTGACCCTTAAGCTGACGGCGGGCGAGGAAGTGACGGCGGATCTGCCCGGCGGGGTCGCGCCGCCGGTCGCCGGGGACAGCGTGACCGCCGTGGTCCGTTGGGAGCATGCGAAATTGACGGCCCAGGGCGCGGGACAACTCAGCGGTACCCTGGCGAACGTGGTCTACGTGGGGACGGATACCCACTATTACGTTGAGTTGAGCGACGGAACCACCTTCGTGTCCCGAATTCAAAACTCCCGGGACGATGAATTGACCTTTTCCGAAGGCATGCCCGTCGGTGTTTCCATTGAATCCAACGGCGTTCAAGTGGTGCGGAACTAGGCATGGGGGAGGCACAGACAAAAGCGCCCGGCACGGGGACAGGATCCCAGGTCCAGGCTTCGGCGGAACGGGCGCGCAAGGCCCGGGTGCGCGCCCACTGGCTGCTCAACACACCGGCGCTCATCATTTTGCTTTGCGCCGCGTCCGGGCCGCTTTTCGTGGTCATCATTTATTCCTTCCTGACACCGGGTGATTACGGCGGCATCGAATGGGCCTTTTCCCTCGACGGCTGGTTCAGCGTCTTTATGCAGCGGGATATCTTCGAGGGCACCCTTTCCGTGGCCGACGCCCATATGTCGATCCTCTGGCGCTCGGTCAGGCTCTCCTTGCTGACCACCTTGACCGCATTCGTGCTGGGATTCCCCACCGCCTATTTCATCGCGACCCGGCCGCGGGAGACCCGTAACGTTTGGCTGTTTCTCATCACCATCCCCTTCTGGGTCAATCTGCTGATCCGAACCTTCGCGATCATGGAGCTGATCCGCAACAAGGGCGTGATCAATACGATCCTCATGTCCACCGGCATCATTGAACAGCCGATCCAGATGCTGTTCACCGATTTCGCCATCATGGTGGGCATGACCTATGTCTATCTGCCCCTGATGGTGCTGCCGATCTACGCCTCCATGGAAAAGTTCGACTTCCGCCTGGTGGAAGCTGGCTACGACCTCTATGCCACGCGCATGAAGGTCCTGCGGCGCATCATTTTGCCTCTGGCCAAACCGGGCATCGTCGCCGGCTCCATCCTGGTCTTTATTCCCTCGCTGGGAGCCTATGTGACGCCGCGGATCTTGGGCGGCGGCAAGAACATGATGCTGGGCAACCTGATCGCCTTGCAGTTCGGACAAGGGCGGAACTGGCCCTTGGGCTCGGCCCTGGCTCTTACCTTGTTGGCGATGGTGATGGTGGCGCTGCTGATCTACGTGCGCGGCGTGGCCAAACAGGACAGCGGGCGCCACTGACATGAGCGACACGGTTTCAAATCCAAGGCAAGGCGCAAACCCAAGGCTGGGCGCAAACACAAGGCGGGGCCGGCCTTTTTCCGTCAAGCGCATGACCGGGTTCACCGGCATTGCCGTTTTGTGTTTCCTAGTGCTCTACGCCCCCTTGGTGCCCTTGGTGGTCTATTCCTTCAACCATGGTTCGTCTCTGGCCATTTGGGAAGGGCTGTCCCTGCGCTGGTACTATTCCGCCTGGGAAAACGAGCTGGTGCAGGAAGCCACCATCCGCTCCCTGGTATTGGCCATATCCGCGGCGGTGATCTCCACCGCGGTGGCCACCATGGCGGCGTTGGGCACCACCCGCACCAGCCCCTACAAGGGCTTGACCCTGGTGTACGCCTTGATCAATCAGCCCCTCATGGTGCCGGAAATCGTCACCGCGGTGGCCTTGCTGATCGTCTTCGCCGTGATCCGGGCCGCCACCGACTACCATGGCATGGCGTATTTGATCCTGGCCCACACGGCCTTTTGCATTCCCTTTGCCTATCTGCCCATCCGCGCCCGGCTGGAAGGCATGGACCTGACCTTGGAAACCGCCGCCGCCGACCTTTACGCCACGCCCCTGAAGGCCTTCAAGCGGGTCACCTTGCCCCTGTTGTGGCCGGGCATCCTGGCGGGTTTCATGTTGGCCTTCGTGATCTCGCTGGACGATGTGGTGATCACCGAGTTGGTGAAATCCGCCGGCCAGGATACCTTGCCCACCTACATGCTGGGCCAGTTACGGCGGGTGATCACCCCCGAGGTCAACGCGATTTCCACCGTCCTGCTCGCCATTTCGGTGGTGGTGGTGACGATTTTCTTTTTCCTAAACAAGGAAAAGCGCTAACCTTTTTTGCACAACAATATCAATCATAAGAAGGGGAGAGTTTGTATGAAACTGAAAGTTTTAATCGCCGCCCTGGGCGTCTCCATGATGTTTTCTAACGGGCCGGCCAGTGCCGAGGGTGAATTGAACCTCTTCAACTGGGGCAATTACACCAACCCTGAACTGATCGAAAAATTCGAAAAGGAGACCGGCATCAAGGTGACGGTCACCGGCTATGACGACAACGACAGCGCCCTTGCCAAGATCAAGGCCGGCGGACACGGCTTCGACATGGTGGTGCCGTCGTCCAACTACGTGCCCATTTGGATCGAGGAAGGCCTGCTGCTGGAGGCCCGCCCCGATCAAATGCCCAACTTCGAAAACCTGGAAGATCAGTGGAAGGACGTGGATTGGGATCCCGGCCGCCACTATACCGTTCCATGGCAGTGGGGCAGCGTGGGCGTGATGGTCGATACCGCCGTTTATGACGGGGATATCAACACCTCCTCGATCATTTTCGATCCGCCGGAGGAATTGGTGGGCAAGATCAACGTGGCGCCGGAAATGGGCGACGTCATCGGCACGGCCCTGCGCTATGTGGGCAGCGAGCCCTGCACCAGCGACAAGGAGGCCTTGAAAAAGGTCCGCGACCTTTTGCTGGAAGCCAAGCCGAAATGGCTCTCCATGGAATACGGTGTGATCGAGAAGATCGCCGCCGGCGACATGGCCGCGTCGTTGTACTGGAACGGGGCGGCTTTCCGGGCCCGGCTGCAAAATCCGGACATCCACTACGGCTATCCCCGCGAGGGTTATTCCTTGTGGATGGACAGCGTGGGCATCCTGGCCGACGCCAAGAACGTGGAAGAGGCTAAGACCTTCTTGAACTTCATCATGGAGCCGGAAAACGCGGCCCTGATCTCCGCCTTCGCCCGCTACGCCAATGGCGTCAAGGGCTCGGCGGAATTCATGCCCGAGGACATGGCGACCGCCACGGAGGTCATTATCCCCGAGGAGTTCAAGGCGTCGGGCCATTTCGTGCCGCCGTGCTCGCCGGACGTGCAGGCGATCTACACGGCCATCTGGACCGAACTGCAGAAATAAACTGGGTCTTTTGATCCAGCTTTGGACGGGCCGGCATCTGCCGGCCCGTTCTGTTTTGGCGGGCAGGGTTTGAAAAAACAAAGGGGAGAGAACATACTAACGGCTCGAGAACACGCCCAGGCCTGCCGCCGCGATTAATGGGGATCGCAAAAGAAGACCAGATCCCGAAGCGCGGGGCAGCGGCCGTTTGAGGAGGATGCCATGACCGCAGCCCCACCACCGGATCCGAACGCAGCGGACCAGGCCGAGATCGCCCAAAGATGGGCCGCCATCATGGAGCGCAGCCAACGGGCCATCCAAGCCTTTGCCCAGCGGCAGGCGGGGGCCGGCGGCTTTTCCATCGTGGACAGCCAGGCGATCGGCGAGGCCTTTACCGAACTTGCGGTCAAGGCCATGGCCGATCCAACGAAGCTGGCCCAGGCGCAGTTGACGCTGTGGCAGGAAAACCTGCGCCTGTGGCAAGCCGCCACGGACAAGATGCTGGGCAAGGAAAGCCAAGCCGTCGCCGAACCGAAACGGGGCGACCGCCGCTTCAAGGACCGGGCCTGGGACGAGGATGCGGTCTTTGATTACCTGAAGCAATCCTACCTGGTGACCGCCAATTGGCTCCAGGGGGTGGTGGGGGATGTGGAAGGGCTCGATGAGCGGCACAAGGAAAAGGTCGCGTTTTACACCCGCCAATACCTCAGCGCCCTGGCGCCCAGCAACTTCCTCATGACCAACCCGGCGGCGCTGCGCCATGCCCGCGAGAGCGGCGGCGAAAGCCTGCTGCATGGGCTGGAGAACATGCTGGCGGACCTGGAGCGGGGCGCGGGGCGGCTCAAGATCGCCATGACCGACGAGAGCGCCTTCGAGGTGGGCCGGAACGTGGCCACCACGCCGGGCAAGGTGGTCTTTCAGAACGAGCTCATGCAGCTCATTCAGTACGAGCCCAGCACGGCGCAGGTGTTCAAGCGGCCCTTGCTGTTCGTGCCGCCCTGGATCAATAAGTTCTACGTCATGGACCTGCAGCCCAAGAATTCCCTGATCAAATGGGCCGTGGATCAAGGCCATACCCTGTTCGTCGTGTCCTGGGTCAATCCCAAAAAGGAACTGGCCCACATGGATTTCGCGGACTACATGCGCGAAGGCCCCTTGGCCGCCTTGGATGCCATCGAGCAGGCCACGGGCGAATCCCGGATCAACGTGCTGGGTTTTTGCATCGGCGGCATTTTAATGGTGGCGACCTTGGCGTACCTGGCGGCCAAGGGCGACAAGCGGGTCACTTCGGCGACCTTTTTGGCGACCATGGTGGATCTGCGGGACGTGGGCGAGGTCTCGGTCTTCATCGACGAGCAGCAGGTCCAGTCCCTGGAAGCCCATGTGGCCGAACAGGGATATTTGGAAGGCCACCACATGGCCGACATGTTCAATATGATGCGCGAGAACGATCTGATCTGGTCCTTCGTGGTCAACAACTACCTCTTGGGCCGGGATCCCATGCCCTTCGACCTGCTGTACTGGAACTCGGATTCCACCCGCTTGCCGGCCACCATGCTGCTGACCTATCTGCGCCAGGTCTACATGGACAACGGTCTGATGAAGCCCGGCCACATGACCCTGGACGGCGTTCCCATCGACATCGGCGCCATCAAGACGCCGTCTTATTTCCTGGCCACCAAGGACGATCACATCGCCCCTTGGATTTCCAGCTATCCGGCCACTCAGGCCTTTAGCGGCCCGGTCAGGTTCGTGCTCGGCGCCTCCGGCCACATCGCCGGGGTGATCAACCCGCCGGCGGCCAACAAGTACTGCTATTGGACCAACAGCAAGACCCCGGCGGAGCCGCAAGCCT
>JANQKX010000295.1 GCA_028280915.1 Kiloniellaceae bacterium | reverse complement strand
GTGATCTATCTCAATCCCGGTGGAAAAAACTGTGACCAAACGCCGCAGGAAACGTTAACCTCGGCATAGTCTCTCTCTGGCAGAATTGGATTGCTCAGGACGGGAGAATTGGGTTATATCGATCGAGAATGAGTGTCATTCTGACGGAGAGAGATAGATGTCTTGTCAATGCAAAGACGCAGCCTTGCGCGCCTATCGAGAGCTGAAAGGCATGGGCGACAGCGAAGGCCGCGCCTATGATGCCGCGGTGCGCATATTCCAGCACTATCACCCGGAAAGCGAACGAATCCAGGCTTATGAGACCGTGGGCGATTGGCTTGACGAACACGAGTTGGTTGTTTCAGCCGACTGTAGGCCCAGCGGCACGCCCCTCTAGGCCGTTCGTCAGCCGCTGGTGCCGATCCAATCCAGGAAGGTCCGGGCGCCGGGCCGTTCCCGGGCGCGCGGCATGATGGAGCAATGATAGCCGCGCTGGGAAACGACGCGGTGAGAGCAGGCCAGCACCAGGGAACCCATTTCCAAATTATCCTCGATCAAGTGCGTCCAGCCCAAGCCGATCCCGATGCCATTCTGGATCGCCCGTAAATAAACCATAAAGCTGTAGATCCGATCCAACGGCGCCGGTGTGGGCGGGTGAACCCCCGACCCCTCAAAAAAGCGTTGCCAGTCGCCGGCGTGCTCGGCACTTGAGAGGTAGAGCAAACGCTGACCGGCCAAGGCCGTTCGATGAAGGGGCAGGTTAACGGGCCGGTCTTCCGCCAGATAACCCGGCCGGCAAATGGCCACCATCTCCTCCTGAAACACCCGGCACGACGGGGCGCCCGCCAAGCCGCTATCGCCGAAAATCACCGCCACATCGCACAGGGCGGGATCAAAATCTTGATTCTGATCCCGGGTCACCACCTCCAGGCGGATTTCCGGGTGCAGGCTTTGGAACTCGGCCAATCGGGGCAGCAGATACAAACTGGTAAAACCGATGGCCGCGTTGACCACCAAGGCCTCGCCCTGACGCAGGGCGCGAATGGCCCGAATGCCAGACAGAATGGATTCAAAGCCGCCGGCAACCGCATTGGCCAGGATTTCCCCTTCCGGGGTCAAGGTCAGGCGCGGCTTGGTCCGGATAAAAAGGGCCACCCCCAGGTCCGCCTCCAGGGCCGCGATCTGCCGTGACACCGCGGGCTGCTGCACGTTCAGTTCCTTTGCAGCGCGGGAAAAACCCAGATGGCGGGCCGCGGCTTCAAAGGCGGCGATCTGATGAAAGGGAATGGTCTCGCGACGCATAATCATTCTTCACAGGAACTATTTCTATTCATCTTTTCAGCCTTTTTGATATTTCTCAATCCTTTATGATGGACAATCATTCGAATCGGAATTGGCCGGTGCCATGCAACATGACATCCTCGCTCTGGGCGGCGACGGCATCGGGCCGGAAGTTCTGGCCGCCGGCCTTGCCGTCGCGGAACGAGCCGCGGCCACCGTGGGCATCAAGCTGACCATCCGGCAAGACCTTCTCCATGGTGCCTGTTGGGACGTCCACGGCACCTTCTGTCGCGACGAAACCCTGCGCGCCGCCATGGCCGCCGATGCGGTTCTGGTGGGTGCCGTGGGCGGGCCGCGTTGGGATCACATCAGGGTCCCGGGCGGGCCGGAGATGCAGGACGGCCTCATGCGGCTGCGCAAGGAACTGGATAGTTATGCGGGCCTGCGGCCGGCGCGTCATTGGCCCTTTCTCGCCGAGCGCACCCCTTTCGCCCCGGGGCGGGCCGAGGGCAGCGATATCATGGTCCTGCGCGAGATGTGCGGCGGTGTCATGTTCGCCCCGCCCCGTGGGCAGGAAACCCGCAACGGGCAACGCTATGCCTTCGATACGGCCGCTTACGACGAAACCGAGTTGCGGCGCATCGCCGTGGCCGGCTTCGAGCTGGCCCGGTCCCGTCGGGGCATCCTGGTGTCGGCCGACAAGGCCAACGTCATGGAAAGCTACAAGCTGTGGCGCGCGGTCGCCCAAGAAGTCGCCGAGGACTATCCGGACGTGGCATTTTCGTCCCTCTACGCGGACAACTGCGCCTATCAACTGGCCATGGACCCCACCCGATTTGACGTGGTGATGGGCTGCAACCTGCTGGGCGATCTGCTGTCCGATTTGGCGGCCATCGTCGCGGGTGGCTTGGGTATGCTGCCCTCGGCCTGCCTGTGCGGGCCGCCGGGCGAGCCCGTGAGGGGGATCTATGAACCCGTTCACGGCACGGCCCCGGATATCGCCGGCACCGGCAAGGCCAATCCGGTGGGCATGATCTTGAGCGTGGCCATGATGTTCGAGCACAGCCTGGGCCGGCCGGATCTAGCCCGGCGCATCGAAGGTGCCACCGAAACCGCCTTGTGCAAAGGTATCCGCACCCCCGACATCGGCGGGCGGGAGACCACCACGGCCGTCACCAACGCCATCTTGGCGGAACTTGCCGCATGACTCCGACCACCGACAAAACCACCGACGTGGTCGGCGACGAAGCCATTGGCCGAACCTACGACTATGTGATCGCCGGGGCGGGCTCGGCGGGCTGCACCTTGGCGGCACGACTGGCCGAAGACCCCGAGGTCACGGTCTGTTTGGTGGAAGCGGGCGGATCGGGCCGAAGCCTGTGGTCCCGCATGCCGGCCGGCAACGGCTTTTTGTTCGGCAATCCCCGGTTCGATTGGGGCTTTCACAGCCTTCCGCAGGCAAGCCTGAACGGGCGGTGCCTCTATTACCCCCGGGGCAAGGGCGTGGGCGGCACCTCCTTGATGAATGGTATGATCTACATGCGCGGCACCGCCGCCGATTACGACCGTTGGCGCCAGAAGGGCCTGCCCGGATGGTCCTATGGGGAGGTCTTGCCCTATTTCCGCCGCTCCGCCGGCGCGGCCCATCGGACCGGCGACCCCTACCACGGCACTGGCGGCCCCCTGAAGCTCACCCCCGCCGGCAACTATGACCGCCTGAACGAAATTTTTGTCGAGGCGGCCCAGCAGGCGGGCAACCCCGCCAACGACGATTTCAATGGAGCCCGCCAGCGGGGCGTGGGACGGCTGGATGTGAAGGTATGGAACGGGCGCCGGCAGTCCGTCGGCGAAGCCTACTTGCTCCGTTGCCCCGCCAACCTAACCGTCTTGACCCGCAGCCATGTCAGGGCGGTGACTCTGCAAGGCCGCCGCGCCCGGGGCCTGCAGCTCGGCACGAGAGAGATCCACGCGGCCCGGGAAGTCATCCTGAGCCTGGGCAGCTTCGGCTCGCCTCAGGTTCTCATGCTGTCCGGCATCGGTCCCGCCGAGCATTTGAGGGAGCAGGGCATCGCCGTCGCCAACGATCTGCCCGGCGTGGGTACGCGCCTTTATGACCACCCGCAAATGCCGGTCAAGTTCGGCCTCACCGATGCTCGTTTGAGCATGTCCCGCTATCAACGCCTTGACCGGGCGGTCATGATGGGACTGCAATACCTGTTGTGTAAAAAGGGGCCGGGCGCGGCGCCCTTTTGGTCATCGGCCCTGTTTCACAGCCTGAGGGACCGGGACAACCCGGAGCTGGAGGTTTACATGACCCCCATGTGCGTGAAGGAGGAAGCCGCGCCCTGGGAATGGAGCGCGGAAAGTATTTTCAACATCGGCAACGTGATTATGACACGGGGCAAGACCGCCATACCCGGCATTCAGTTCGACATCGTCCTGAACCGGCCCGCCAGCCACGGCACTCTACGCCTGGCGAGCGCCGATCCCCTGGCACCGCCGCGCATCGATCCCCAATGGTTTAGCGACCCCCGGGACATGGCGGATCTGGTGGCCGGGATCAAGCACATGCGCGACATTATGGCCCAGCCTGCTTTTGCCGGCATTGCCGGACCGGAACTGGTGCCGGGCTCCCAGGCCCGCAGCGATGAGGATTTGGCCGAGGCCGTGCGCAACCATGTGAGCACGGGGCATCATCCGGTGGCCACCTGTGCCATGGGCGGCGAACATGACCCCCTGGCGGTGCTCGACCATCAACTCAGGGTGCGGGGCCTGGAGGGGCTGCGCGTGGTGGACGCCTCAGCCTTTCCCGACCAGATCGGCGGCAATACCAACGCCCCGGCCATTATGCTGGCGGAAAAAGCCGCGGACATGATCCTGGGCCGGCCGCCCCTGCCCGCCGAAGATCCGAGGGAGCAACTGCAATGAGACGGTTCCGTTTTTTCGCCGGCAACGACTGGCATACGCCCAGCTCGGGCCAATACGTCGATAGCGAGAACCCGGCCACGGGCGAGGTTTGGGCCCTGGTCCCCGATTGCAACAGCGAGGACGTGAACCGAGCCGTGGCCGCGGCCAAGGCGGCCTACTACGACGGCCCCTGGGGCCGCATGTTGCCGGCGGAGCGGGGCCGCTTGCTGCGCCGCATGGGCGACGTAATCTCAAAACATGCCGAGAGATTGGGGGAGATCGAAACCCGCGACAACGGCAAACTGCCAAAGAACATTACCCCGTCCCTGAAACCCGACGCTTGGCAGGTGGACTCCTTTCACTACTACGCCGGCATGTGCGACAAGTTCGAGGGGCGCTTAATCCCCGCCGAAGCGCCTGACATGCACAATTACCTGAAGTGGGAGCCCTTTGGCGTGGCCGGCTTGATCCTGCCGTGGAATTCTCCCCTGGGCACCCTGATCTGGAAGCTGGCACCCTGTCTGGCGGCGGGCAATACGGCGGTGATGAAGCCGTCGGAGCAGTCCTCTTGTTCCACACTGGAGCTGATGGAGATTCTGCTCGAGGCGGATTTGCCGCCGGGGGTTCTGAATGTGGTCACCGGCTTCGGCCCGGGTACCGCCGGCCCCTTGATCGAACATCCCGACGTGCGCGTGGTCAGCTTCACCGGCGGCACCAACGGCGGGCGCGCCGCGGCGGCCCTGGCGGCCAAGCAGGTCAAGCCCATCATCATGGAGCTGGGAGGCAAGTCGCCACAGATCGTCTTGCCCGACGCGGACCTGGAGCTGGCCGTCAACGGGATAGCCGCCGGCATCTTTCCGGCCGCCGGGCAGAGCTGCATCTCCGGCAGCCGGCTGTTGATCCACAAGTCCATCATCGCGGAATTTACCGAACGTCTGGTCCAGGTGGCGAAAAAGGCCCGGGTGGGTGACCCCAACGATCCGGCTACTCAGATTGGTCCCATCGCTAACCGGCCCCATTACGAGAGCGTGCTGAAACGCATCGCCGCCGCGGAAACGGCCGGGCATCGGCTCCTGCTCGACGGTCGCACGGCCTGCCGGGAGCGCGGCTACTATATCGGCCCGACCATCTTCGCCGACGTGCCCAATGGGTCGGACCTGGCGCAAAACGAGGTCTTCGGCCCGGTGCTTTCCACAGAGGCCTGGGAGACGGAAGAAGAAGTGATCCGCACGGCCAACGACACGGTGTTCGGCCTGGCCGCCGGCATCTGGTCCCGCGACGTGACCCGGGCCATGCGCCTGGCCGACCGGATCGAGGCCGGTACCGTCTACATCAACAACTACTTCAACGCCGCCACCCAATCCCCGGTCGGCGGTTTCAAGCAGTCGGGTTATGGCCGGGAAAACGGATGGGAAGGCATGCGTTGCTTCATGCAGACCAAGTCTGTCTGGCTCGCCACCGATCCCCAACAGTCCGACCCCTTTGCCGATTGAGGGGACATTATCATGTCAGGGCAATATTCCACGTTAGTGCAACATTCCATGTCTGATCCAGATGCGCCCATGAGCCGCTCTTGGCACTATCATCCCGAGCTGCCCATTCCGGTCTCGCCCATCCTGAACTGGCCGCCCAAGCCGCTGGCCTGGCTGAAGTGGCTCTCCTCCTATTGGCTGGCGGTCAGCGCGGTTACCCTCGAGGCGGCGCTGGCCTTTCTTGTCTACACCTGGTTCCAACCGTCTTGGGAGGCCATGGCGGCCCTGTCCCCCGGCTGGGTGTTGCAAATCTGGCTGCGCAACATGGTGTTGTTGATACTGGTGGCCGGCGGCCTGCATCTGTGGTTCTACCGATATGGGGGTCAAGGCAAGCGCCTAAAGTTCGACCCCCGGGATTTGGTCAAGAGCAACCGGACCTTCACCTTCCGCAACCAAGTCTGGGACAATATGTTCTGGTCCCTGGCCAGCGGAGTGACTGCCTGGACCGCCTATGAAGTCCTGTATTTCTGGGCCGCCGCCAACGGACTTGTGCCCCAGATCACCTTCGCCAATAACCCGGTCTGGTTTGTCGCCTGGTTCGTGCTCATCCCGATCTGGTCAAGCTGTCACTTTTATTGGGTCCATCGTTTGCTGCATTGGCCACCCCTCTACCGCCTGGCCCATGCCCTGCACCATCGGAATGTGAACATCGGGCCCTGGGCCGGTATCTCCATGCACCCCATCGAGACGGCGATCTATTTTTCCTCGGTGCTGATCCATTTCGTGGTGCCGTCCCATCCGGTGCACGTGATCTTTCACCTTTACCTGCAAGGGCTGAACCCGGCCTTTTCCCATTCAGGCTTCGACGGGGTTTGGCTGAAGGACAAAAAACGCCTGGAGACGGGGGACTTTTTCCATCAGCTGCACCACCGGCATTTTGAGTGTAACTACGGCACCGCCGAGCTGCCGTGGGATAAGGTCTTCGGGACTTTCCACGACGGCAGCCCGGAAGCCCGGCAACGCATTCGCGAGCGCAAAATGCGCATGCATGCCCAATGAAGATGGATTTCCGATGAGCTTGGCCGCCGAGCTGGCCGCCTTCACGGTCGCCGCCGAACCGGACCCGGCCGTGTGCCACGTGGTGCGCGCGGCGGTGGCCGACTGCTTCGGCTGCATCCTGGCCGGCGCGCAAAGCGAGGTGGCGCTCCGCCTGCGCAAGGGCCTCACCCAAGGGACGGCAGGTGCCCTGCCCCTTTATGGCACGGGCCAAGTCGCCGGGCCGGGCCACGCCGCCTTGATTAATGCCGCCGCCGGCCACGCCTATGACCTGGATGACTGGGAGGAACCGGGCAACACCCATCCCAGCGTGGTCATCCTGCCCGCGCTCTGGGCGGCGACGGCCGAGCGCCGGGCGTCGGGCAG